>JACQVA010000124.1 GCA_016210005.1 Deltaproteobacteria bacterium
GGCCGTCATTCCCGCGAAAGCGGGAATCCAGTTTGGCGTTTGGCGCTATGGACAAGCAGTTCTGCGTTTACATCCTGGCCAGCAAACGGAACGGCACGCTGTACATTGGGGTGACCTCACAGCTGGCAACGCGGGTGTGGCAGCATCAGAGCAAGGTAGTGGAGGGTTTTTCGGCCAAGTACGGCGTTGACAAGCTGGTCTACTACGAAGCGCACGGCTGCGCAGAGAGGGCAATCGTGCGGGAGAAGCAGCTGAAGCAGTGGCGCCGCGCCTGGAAGATGACAAAATTGCGTCCCTTTCGGCCATGGGCCTCGGCCTGACAGTACACAGTACTGTGAGACTGGTGAGGATTTGCCCGGTCGGCTGCACGTTACCCACAGATTTATCGCACACCCGTGCCGGCCGCACACGTTGTCGGCGTGGGTTGTGGTTGCTACACTGCCGGCGACGAGTCCCCGGGTTTTCCTTCTGATAATGAGCGAAGTCAGCCTATGAACGACGGAGCCGGCGGGGAGCACTCGCACGACGAGAAGCCGGGCGGCGAGCCGGCGCCAGTGCGGCGCTGGCTGCAGCCGGCCGGCCCGCCGCCTTATGCGACGGCGATCGGCAGGGTGGCGCAGCAGCTGGCCGGCGGCGGGCGGCGCTTTGTGCGGGTGCAAGGTCTCAAAGGCGGCGCCCGCCCGTTCTTCATCTCCCGCTATCTCAGCGAGCAGCCGCGGCCAGCCTTGATCGTTTTGTCCGAGGCCAAACAGGCGGAAGCGTTGGCCGAAGATCTGCGCTTCTTTTTCGGCGAGAGTGGCGAGCGCCCGCCCTTCGAGCGCCGCATCCATCATCTGCCGGCGTGGGAGGTGCCCCCCTTCGAGGACCTCTCACCCCCGGCCGAGACGATCGCAGCGCGTATCGAGGGGCTTTATCATTTGCAGCAGACCCGCAACCCGGTGGTGATTACCAGCGCCGATGCGGTCTTGCAGCGCGTACCGCCGCGGGCGGTGTTCGGCCAACGCCTCAGCTACCTGGTCGAGGGCGACGCCGTTGACCTCGACCAGCTGGCGCAGCGTCTCGCTGACTGGGGCTATCGCCGGGTCGGGTTGGTGGAAGATCGCGGCGACTTCAGTGTTCGCGGCGGCATCCTCGATATCTATCCACCGGCCCATCCCAATCCGCTGCGCGTGGAACTGAGCGGCGACACCATAGAAACTATCCGTGAGTTCGATGCCGTCAGCCAGCGTTCGCAGGCGGCTCGCCCCGAGTTGCTGATCCTGCCGGTGCGCGAGTTCGATGCTCACAGCCGCCAAAGTCAAGAAGCTTTGCGCGCGATCAGCCAACGCCTGCAAGATCTGGAGGTGGACCGGCGCGAGCGCGACCAGCTCCTCGACAGCCTCGCCAGCGGTCTGCTGTTTCCCGGAGTGGAGTTCTTCCTGCCGTACTTCTATCCCGCCCTCGACCTGCTGACGGCCTATTTGCCGGCGGACACGCTGGTCTGGGTGGATCAGGCCGGCGCGGTCGACGCCGCCTTCGAACAGGCGCGCAGTCAGGTTGAACGGCGCGCCGCCGAGCGGGCCGCGGCCAATCGCTTCCTGCCGCCGCCCGAGCAGCTCTTCGCGACCCCCAGCGAGTGGCGCGCGGCGATCAGCGGGTGGCCGATCATCGAGTTGGAGTCGTTCGACCTCCTGACCGGCGCCGATGATGCGACCCACGTCGAGGTGCACTCGTACACCACCGCCAATCTCAAGGCCGAACGTATTCGCCACCGCCGTGAGGTGTCGTTCGCGCCGGTGGCCGACACCATCAGGGCCTGGCGTGCGGAGGGCGTGCGCGTGTTCCTGGTCGCCACCTCCGACAGCCAGGCGGCGCGCATCACGCGCTTGTTCGCGGCCCATGATCTGCCGGTCGCCCGCAGCGCGCAGCCCTTCAGCGAGGCACTTGGGGCGAACGGCACGCCGGGGCTGTCCTTGCTGACCGGCAGCTTGAGCGATGGCTTCCGGCTGCCGGATGAGCGGCTGGCGGTGATTACCGAAGTCGATCTATTCGGGGAAGCGCGCCGGCGCCGGCGCACGCGCCCGGTCGACATCGGTGAGCTGATTCGTAACCTCAACGAACTCAAGCCCGACGATTTCGTCGTGCACATCGACTACGGCGTCGGTCGCTACCGCGGCCTCAAACACCTGACGGTGGCCGATGTTGACGGCGACTTCCTGCACCTGGAGTACGCCGGCGGGGATCGGCTCTACCTGCCTGCCGACCGCATCAACCTGGTACAGAAATACGTCGGCGCCGATGGCGCGGCGCCCGCGCTCGATAAGCTCGGGGGCGAGAGCTGGGAGCGGGTCAAGAAGAAGGCGCGCGAATCGGTGCTGGCGATGGCCAAGGAGTTGCTCGATATCTACGCCGCGCGCGCGGTACTCGAAGGCCATGCTTATCCGAGCCCCGACGACTACTTCCGCGAGTTCGAGGCGGCCTTCCCCTTCGAGGAAACTCCCGACCAGCAACGCGCCATCGATGACGTGATTGCCGACCTGCAACAACATAAGCCGATGGACCGCCTGATTTGCGGCGACGTCGGTTACGGCAAGACCGAGGTCGCCATGCGCGCCGCCTTCGTCTCCGTCATGGACGGCCAGCAGGTCGCCGTGCTGGTGCCGACCACCGTGCTGGCGCAGCAGCACTACAACACCTTCCGGCGCCGCTTCGAGGGCTATCCGGTGCGGGTGGCGATGCTGTCGCGCTTCCTGACGCGCACGGAAGTGCAGGCCGCGGTCAAAGGCGTCGCCAACGGGGAGATCGACGTCGTCATCGGCACCCATCGCTTGTTGCAGAAGGACCTGGTCTTCAAGCAGCTCGGCCTGCTGGTGGTCGACGAGGAACACCGCTTCGGGGTGGCGCACAAAGAACGCATCAAGCAGCTGCGCAAGACCGTGCCGGTGCTGACGCTGACGGCCACGCCGATCCCGCGCACCTTGCAGATGTCGCTGATGGGGATTCGCGATCTGAGTGTGATTGAAACCCCGCCCGTTGATCGCCTGGCGATCCGTACCTACGTAACCCGCTTCGACGAGGGCATCATCCGCGAGGCCGTCTGGCGCGAACTCCAGCGCGGCGGGCAAGTGTTCTTTGTTCACAATCGGGTTGAGACGATCGAGATGATGGCGCGCCGCTTGCGCGAGATCATTCCGGAGGCGACCTTCGCCGTGGCCCACGGCCAGATGCACGAACGCGAGCTGGAACAAGTGATGGCCGACTTCTTCGCCCAGAAGACCCACGTGCTGGTGTGCTCGGCGATCATCGAATCGGGGCTGGATGTGCCCAACGCCAACACCATCATCATCAACCGG
Source organism: Deltaproteobacteria bacterium (assembly GCA_016210005.1). Lineage (NCBI taxonomy): Bacteria > Pseudomonadati > Myxococcota > Myxococcia > Deltaproteobacteria bacterium. Next base: position 3,333 of record JACQVA010000124.1, read on the forward strand.
GCTGATCACTTGGGCTTGGCCCAGCTCTATCAACTGCGCGGCCGTGTCGGCCGCTCGTACGAGCGGGCTTACGCCTACCTGATGATTCCCGGCGAACAGCTGATCACCAAGGAGGCCCAGAAGCGCTTGCGGGTGTTGCAGGAACTCGATGACCTCGGGGGCGGCTTCCGCCTCGCCGCCCACGATCTGGAGATCCGCGGCGCCGGCAATCTGCTCGGCAAGCAGCAGTCGGGCCAGGTCGCCGCCGTCGGCTTCGAGCTCTACGAGCAAATGCTGGCGGAGGCCGTGCACGAGTTGCGCGGCGAGCGCGTACAGCACGAAGTCGAACCCGAAATCCAGCTGGGCGTGCCGGCTTATATCCCGGGCACCTACATTCCCGACGAAAATCAGCGCCTGGTGATCTATCGCCGGCTCGCCGGTATTCGCCGCCCGCAAGACCTCGAGGAAATCGCCACCGAGATGCTGGACCGCTTCGGCCCGATTCCACCGCTGGTCGATACCCTGCTCAAGGTCATGGCGCTGCGCCGCCATCTCAAAGACCACATGGTGGTCCGAGTCGTGCTGCGCAACGGTTGGGTGACGCTGCAGTTTCATCCCGAAGCCCCGGTCGAAGTCGAGCACCTGGTGGCGCTGGTGCAGCGCAGCAAGGGGCAGATGCGCCTGTCGCAGGATTTCCAGCTCAGCTTCGCCGCCGCCGCAACCGACTGGGACGGCCTGATCGCGCACAGCGCGGCGGTGTTGCAGACCCTGCGACCGTCGTGATAGCGGCGGCAGACATGGCAGATGCACCAATGAAGAACCGCCAACGCGTAACCGCTCGACCGGCGCTGCTCGGGCTACTGCTGGCCGCGGCGCTGGCCGCCACCCCGGCAGCGGCAGTCGTGGTCAACCGCATCCTCGCTACCATCGACGGCGAACCCGTAACCCTGCACGAGCTCAACACCTTCGCCGAGCGCGCCACGCGCGGCCGGCCGGCGGTAGACTCGGCGGCACTGTTGGAGGGGCTCATCACCGACAAGCTGCTGCAGAAGGAAGTCAGCGATAAGGGCATCATCGTACGCGATGAAGACATCGACAACTACATCGCCGGCGTGAAAGAGCGTAACCAGATTGACGACGGCCAGCTGCAGCGGGCGTTGAGTGAGCAAGGCCTGACGCTGGCGGGCTACCGCAAGCAGGTGCGCGAGGAGGTGGAGAAGGCGCAGCTGATCAACCGCGAGATCCGCGGCAAGGTCAACGTTACCCCCGAGGAGGTCGAGCGCTACTACCAGGCGCACCTCGAAGAGTACGCCACGCCGGAGAAGATGCGCGTGCGGCACATCTTGGTGCGTGTGCCCGGTGACGCGGAGCCCAGCCGGATCGAGGCGGCTGTGGCTAAGGCGGATGATCTGCACCGCCAGCTCAAGCGGGGCGCGGATTTCGCCGAACTGGCACGCCAGGCCTCGGACGATGCGGCCACCGCCCAGGACGGCGGTGATCTGGGCTGGATGAAGCAGGGCGAGATGCTGGAAGCATTCGAACAGGCCACGATGGCACTTAAGCCAGGCCAGCTGAGCCAACCGGTGCGTACGGACGTCGGCTTCCACCTCATCAAACTCGAAGAGCGCGCGGGCGCGTCGCACAAGCCGCTCGATGAGTTGGCGGCCGGGATCAAGGAGCAACTCTACGGCGCCGCCCTCGAGGAACGCTACCAGAAGTGGCTGACCGAGGAGCTGCGCAAACGCCACCTCGTGGAGGTGCGACCGTGACGATCGCCGCCCCGACCCGCTCTTGCTGTGCCCCCGCGGCCCGCCGTTCTCAGCCACCGGCGGCGGGCGAGTGAGACGGCGAAGATGCCTGCCCCCGTCGACCTCGCCATCACTATGGGTGATCCCGCCGGCATCGGGCCGGAGGTGACGCTGAAGGCATTGGCGACGCCGGCGGTGCGGCGGCAAGTCACGCCGCTGCTATTCGGCGACATCACAGCCTTTCGCGACACCGCGCAGCGGCTGCAGCTAGCGGTCGAGTTCGCCGCCACCCAGCCGGGGGTGCCGGTGGCGCGCGGCGCTATAGCGGTGGTGGCCACCGGGGACTTGGAAGCGCGCCAGCGGGTGCCGGGGCGCTCGACCATAGGCGGTGGCGAGGCCGCCTATCAGGCGATTGTGGCGGCGGCGCAGGCGGTGCAGCGGGGCGCGGCGGCGGCGCTGGTAACCGCGCCGATCAGTAAGGCCAACGTGGCGGCTGCCGGCCACGATTTTCCCGGGCACACGGAGCTGCTCACGCATCTGTGTGGCGCCACCTGCGTCCGCATGATGATGGCCGGGCCGAAGCTGCGCGTGGTGCTGGCAACCACTCACGTGGCCGTGCGCCGGGTGGCGGAATTGCTCACCCCCCAGCTGGTCGAGGACACCATTACCGTCACCAATCGTTCCCTGCGCCAGTGGTTCGGCTGTGCCCGGCCGCGGATCGCCGTGTGCGGCTTGAACCCACACGCCGGCGAGGCCGGCTTGTTCGGTGACGAGGAAGGCAAGGTGATCGCACCGGCGGTGGGTTGTGCGCGCCGCCGCGGGATCCAGGCGCTCGGCCCGCTGCCGGCCGACACCGTCTTCGCCCCTGCCGCCCGCGGCGAGTACGACGCGGTGGTCTGCATGTACCACGATCAAGGCCTGGCGCCTTTCAAGTTGTTGCACTTCAAGGACGGCGTCAACGTGACCTTGGGCTTGCCGTTCGTACGCACCTCTCCCGATCACGGTACCGCCTACGATATCGCCGGCAAAGGCATAGCCGACGCCGCCAGCATGGTGGCAGCGATACAGCTGGCGGCGCGGTTGGCCAACGCCGCGCCTGCCGGCTCCCGCTCGAAGAAGAGCGTGGCGCTGTGAGGCAAGAGATGTCGGTGCCTCTTGAGGGAGCATGACGCAGATGTTGACCGCAGTTGAGAAAGGCTTCGCCACGCTGGCGGTGCCCGAGGCAGTACGCACCGCCGCACTGGCGAATCTGCGGGCTTGGTTGGAGCAGGCGGAGTTCGCGCCCTATCGGCCCCAGCTCGAACGGCTGATCGAGCTCGGCCGCTGGGACTTGCTGCTGGATTCGTTCTACCGCGTCATTCCGTTCGGCACCGGCGGCCGCCGCGGCGCGGTCGGCATCGGACTCAATCGCATTAACCCCTACACCGTCACCGCCTCGGTGCAGGGGCACGTTGACTACCTGCGCCGCCATTTCGGCGCGGGCGCGCTCAAGGTGGTGGTTGCCTTCGATTGCCGGGTGTTCAAGGATTTGCGCGCCAACTATGATCCGGGGCCGCCCAACCCGCTGCTCGGCATGGAGTCGCGCGACTTTGCCCGGTTGGCTGCCGGCGTTTACGCCGCCAACGGCATTGCGGTGTGTACAGTGAGCGGTGACGATCTGCTGTTGTCCACCCCCGAGCTGTCGTTCGCCATCCGCCGGCTCGGCGCCGCCGGCGGCCTCAACATCTCGGCCTCGCACAATCATCCCGACGACAACGGCGCCAAGTTCTACACCGATTACGGCGGCCAGCCGGTGGCACCGCATGACGAGGAAATGGCCAACGCGGTCGCGGCGGTGCAGCGGGTCAACAGCATGCCCTTCGACGACGCGGTGCGCGCCGGTTCGATCACCTGGTGGGGTGCGGCAGACCACGACGCCTACCTCGATGCCAGCCTGCGGCGCTCGCTTGACCGCACGGCTCGCCAGGCGTTCATCATGTACAGCCCGCTTAACGGCACTGGCCGGCGCACCGTGTATGACCTGCTGGCGAAAGCCGGCTTCCGCGTGGAGCTGGTCGCCAGTCAGGCCGACTACGACGGCGAGTTTCCGCGGGTAAAGTACCGTATCCCGAACCCCGAAGTGCCCGAGGCCTTCGAGTTGGCCAGCGCCGAAGCGCGCCGGTGCGGTGCCGATGCCTCGTTCGCCACTGATCCCGATGCCGACCGTCTGGGCGTCGTAGTGCCGGCGGCGAGCGGCGATCGCTTCCTAACCGGCAACGAAATCGGTGCGCTGCTGACGGCCTACATCATTGAGTCACTGGCGGCGCGGGGCGCGCTGCCGGCGCATCCGTTCATCATCAAGACCGGCGTCACCACCGAACTGATGGCCGCCATCGCGCGCGCCCATGGCGTGGCCGTAATCGGCGACTTGCTGGTGGGCTTCAAGTACGTGGCGGAAGTGCTGGAGCAAATTGCCCGCAGCGGCCGCTACCGAGAGCTGGTCGCGACGCCGGACGACTTCCTGTTCGCCGCCGAGGAGAGCAACGGCGTGTTGGTCAGCCCGGCGATTCGCGACAAGGACGCCGCCGGCGGCGCGTTGCTGCTGGCCGAGCGCATCGCCCAGCTCAAGCGCGAGGGCAAGACGCTGGTCGATGACCTCGACCGTATCCACGGCCGCTACGGCTACTACGCCCACGGCGCCTATTCGTTGATTATGGAAGGTGTGGTCGGGCTGCAGCGCATCGAGGACATGATGGCTGCACTGCGCGGCGCGGCCCCACCGGCGATCGTCGGCCGGCGGGTGGAGCGTACCATCGACTACTGGGATGAGAGCGCCCACGGCGCGCTCAAGTCCGGCACCGACCGCGCCTCGCGCAACGTGGTCGCGTTCTACTTCGACCACGGCCTGAAAATCACAGCCCGGCCATCGGGCACCGAGCCGAAGCTCAAGATCTACGTCGAGGCCGGCGGCCAAGGCGATGCCGGTGCGCGCGCCGAGATCGAGCAAGCCGTGCGCGAGGCCACCTTGCAGATGGCAGAGCATCTGCTTGGTAGCCTGCGTCTGCGCGTGCCACGGCATGCGCTGGCGCTCTCACAGCTGGTGTCGGTGGAGAATCGCCTCGACTTCGCCGAGCGCTTCTTGCCGGAGTTGCAAGCACAACTAGCGGGCGGCGCCCGGGCGGCGGCGCTGGAGCAATGGCTCGAGCGGCGACTGGCAGGCTACGGTAAGGACGGCCGCTTCCTGGTCGCCCCCGGCATTCGCGCCTGCCTCAACGGCGGGCACGCCGAGCTGGCGCCGTACGCTCAAACCCTGCGAGCCGCCTTTGCCCTGGGGCAACGGCAATGAGACCACCACGGCACCGCCGCTCTTTTCCATGGCGCGTGCTGCCCGGATGTGATCAAGTGCGCTGGTGCGTATGGCCCGCCCACATCGCATTGTCTGCATCGGTGGCGGCACCGGTCTGCCGATAGTCCTGCGAGGATTTCGCGATTACGTGCGGCAGCAACTGCCGGGCTGGGAGTCGATCGACCTCGATGCCCTGACGGTGGTGGTGTCGGTAACCGATGACGGCGGCAGTTCGGGGCGGCTGATTCGCGAGTACGACACGCTGCCACCGGGCGACCTGCGCAATTGCTTGCTGGCGCTGGCTGATGAGACCGCCGAGCCGGTGATGAAGCGCTTCTTCAATCACCGCTTCGGCGCCTCGGCGGACGCCGAGCTGGCCGGCCACAGCGCCGGCAACCTGCTGATTGTGGCGCTGGCGCAAGTGCACGGCGGCGACCTGCGCCGCGCCATTCTCGACATCAGCCGGGTGCTGTCGATCCGTGGTAACATCTTGTTTCCCACCCTGGAGCCGACGGTGCTGTGCGCCCGGCTCGCCGGCGGCGCAGTGGTTCGCGGCGAGTCACAGATTGCCCGGCGGCACGACATGGCGCCGATCGAGTCGGTATTCCTTGCCCGCCGCAACGGCGGTGAGGCCGGCAACTGCGAACCCTACACCCCCGAGGCCATGCCGGAAACGCTGGCGGCGATCGCCGCGGCCGACGCCATCGTGCTCGGGCCGGGGAGCCTTTACAGCAGCGTGATTCCGAATCTGCTTGCCGCCGGCGTCGCCGGCGCCATCGCCGGTTCACCGGCGCGGCGCATCTACGTCTGCAACATCATGACCGAGCCCGGCGAAACCGAAGACTACACCGTTAGTGACCACGTGGCGGCGATCCGCCGGCACGGCGGCTTCGCCCCCGACGTGGTGATCGCCAACCGCCAGCGCATCGACCCGGCCTTCTTGGCCCAGTACGCCATCGAGCGCTTGGCGCGCGAGTACGAAATCGTCAAGGACTCGCTCGATCAAGCGATTCGGGCCTCGCGCCGGCGCGCGCTCGGCACCGGCTCGCTGATCGAAAACGTCAGCGAGCATGCGCACAAACTAAAAGCCCTGGCCGACGAGCTGCGCAAGATCAGCAACAAAGAAGTGCAGGTGCTCTACGACCCTGCCCGCGAACGGCTCGAGCCGCCCACCCGCCTGTGCGAGATCGACGGCATCAGCGAGGTCGAAATCGAGGAGCAAGGTAGCCGCAAGACCGTCATCCGCCACGACCCGGTGGCGCTGACCCGCGCGGTGTTGGACGTGCTGCGACAACCGCCGCCCACCGGCAGCGATCCGCAAGATTGCTGATCCAACGGTGTTCTGGCTGCTCTGCCAGTGACTGGGGACGGCGACGCGACGATTTGGTCGATGCCTTCAACGAAGTCGTTCGCCGGGTAGTACGGCAGGTCCATATCGGAGCGGACGATCACTCACCGGCGTGTGGGCCAATCAGGCGCGCGATCTCCTCGGCCGAGTAGCCGATCTCTGCCAGCACCTCCGCGGTGTGCTCGCCCGGCCGGGGAGCCAGCGTTCGCACCGCACCGGGCGTCTCGGAGAACTTCGGCGCTATACCGATCTGGCGAACGCCGCCGTGCTGCGGATGTGGTACTTCGGCGATCATCCGGCGCGCTGCGGTGTGCGGATCAGCCAGCGCTTCGTCCAAACCATAGACGGGAGTGACGCAGATGTCCCGGTCTTTGAGCTCGGCGAACCACTGGTCGCGCGTCTGCTCTTTGAAGCGCCGGCGCAGGAACGCAAACATCTCCGGAAACTTCTCCGCGTTGAACTGCTCGGCGGCGTACTGCTCGCAGCCGAGGGCGGTGCACAGCTTCTGCCAGAACCACGGCTCCATGCAGGCAACGCTGAGCCACTTGCCGTCGGCGGTCGGGTAGACGTGGTAGCAGGGGAGCGCGCCGTTGACGTAGTACTCGCCGGGTTTCGGCGCGGTGCCGCTGCTGAAGTAGTCGCTTGCTGCCAAACAAGCGAGCGAGAGCACGCCATCGCTCATCGCCATGTCGATGTATTGGCCCCGCCCCGTTTGCTGGCGGGCTATGAGCGCGGCGAGAATCGAGAAGGCGGCGAACAGCCCGCCGCCGGCGAAGTCGGCGATGACGTTGAGCGGAATCGCCGGGGGCTGCCCCGGCCAGCCGATCATCCCCAGCACACCGGCCAGACTGATGTAGTTGAGGTCGTGTCCGGGCAACGCGGCGTGCGGGCCGTTCTGGCCATAGCCGCTGATCGAGCAGTACACGGCCCGCGGGTTACGCCGGCTGACCGCGTCGTAATCAACGCCCAGCCGCGCGGCTACGCCGGGCCGGAAACCCTCGACCACCACGTCTGCGCGATCGACGAGCCGGAAGAACGCCGCCCGCATCCGCTCGTTCTTGAGATCGAGCGCGGCCGAGCGCTTGTTGCGGCCCATCGGCAGGAAAGCTTTGGTGCGTTCGCTCACGCCCATCTCGGTATCGACCCGGCGTCCCACGCCCGGCGGTTCCTCGACCACGACCACGTCGGCGCCGAGGTCCGCCAGCAGCATGGTGCAGTACGGCCCCGGGGCGTAACGGGAGAGGTCCACGACTCGGATTCCTGCCAGCGCCATCATGATGTGCTCGCTCTACACCGAGTGCGCGACCAGGGAAAGAGGACAAGGATTGACGACCGGCGTGGCGCCCGAGTAAACGTTGGCGAGAGGTTCATGATCGTGTCCGAGCAATCCCTCCCCGTGCATCACGGCTTCGACGCGGCGATGGCCGGCAAGCGCGCCGAGTGTGACGGCGGCGGGCCGATCCAGGGCACGTACTACGCCGCGCGCCAGGAGTTCACCGGCACGCTCACCGGCGAGTACATCGACCACGGTGATCCGCCGTGGCGCTGGTATCTGATGGTCGATCTGGTCAGAAAGCCGGCCGGGTATCCGTGGAATTCGGTTTGGTGCGAGCAGGGCAACCTCTTTCTCGCCGAGAGCTGAGGCCCGCAGGACAAGTCCGGCGCGAGCCAGCAACAGCGGGGTGCGCGACAAATTTGTGGGTAACGTGGTTCGGTGTTATGGCCGTCATTCCCGCGAAAGCGGGAATGACAAATTGCGTCCCTTTCGGCCATGGGCCTCGGCCTGACAGTACACAGTACTGTCAGACTGGTGAGGATTTGCCCGGTCGGCTGCACGTTACTCACAGATTTGTCGCACACCCACGCGACATGCGCGGGCAGCCCCTGCTTGCGCACCCCCGGGTAGGGACGCAGGAACTCCCCCGCCTGCGCCCTACCCTCACCATGCGCCGCGCCGCCGCCGACTCCGTTGTAAGGTCCGCGTTCCATCTGCTACAGTCGCTCGCGGTTTCGCTCATGAGCAGCAAGGGATCGATCCTCGTCGTCGACGACAACTTCGACAATCGCCGGCTGCTGCGCTTCATGCTGAGCAAGGCCGGCTACGGGGTCCACCTCGCCGAGTCCGGCGCCGAGGCTCTCGAACTCTACCGCACGCAGCGCGTCGACTTATCGCTGGTGGATGTGCAGATGCCCGACATGGACGGCATCACGTTGCTCAAGGAGCTGCGTCGCGTCGATCCGCAGGCGCAAGTCATCGTGGTGACCGCTTACGGCTCGGTGGAGCGAGCGGTCGACTCGATGAAGGCCGGGGCCATGGACTTCCTCACCCGCCCGGTGCGTCGCGAGGTGCTGCTAGCGCTGGTGGAAAAGGGCATCGAGATGGCCCGCCTGATGGCCGAGAACCGCCGGCTGCGGGACGAAGTCGTCGAGAAGTACGATTTCTCCCAACTGGTCGGCCGTTCCCCGCAAATGCAGCAGGTGCTGGCACTGGCCACCGAAGCGGCCAAGCGCGACGTGACCGTGCTGATCACCGGCGAGAGCGGCGTCGGCAAGGAGGTCCTCGCCCGCGCCATTCATTACAACAGCGCGCGGCGGACGGGCCCGTTCTTCGCCCTGAATTGCGCCGCCATCGCCGAGACGCTGATGGAGAGCGAGCTGTTCGGCCATGAGAAAGGGGCGTTTACCGGCGCCGATCGCCGCAAGTCGGGGCTGCTCGAACAGGCTTCTCACGGCACACTGCTACTGGACGAGATCGGGGATATGCCGCTGGCAGCGCAGGCCAAGTTGCTGCGGGTGATCGAGTCGCGCGAGATCATCCCCGTGGGCGCCACTCGCCCCTTACGCGTCGCCGCTCGCATAATGGCCGCGACCAACGCCGATCTGCGCCAGCGTGCCCACGCCAAGCAGTTCCGCGAGGATCTCTTCTTTCGGCTCAACGTCTTCGCCCTCTACATCCCGCCCCTACGCGAGCGCCGCGATGACATCCTGCCGCTGGCCACCCACGTCCTGGCGCGCCTGGCACGCGCCACCGGCAAGGACCTGCCCGGCTTCTCACAAGACGCCGTCAATTACATGTTGCAGACGGCGTGGGAAGGTAATGTGCGGGAGCTGGCCAACGCCATCGAACGCGCGGTTATCGTCAGCCGCGGCAACCTCATCACCGCCGGCGACTTCCCGCGCGACAACGTTTCGCCCGCCACCGCCGGGCCGAGCCTCAACGGCCTTGATCTCACGACCGAGGTGCCCAAGCTCGACGAGGTCGAGCGCAACCTCTTGCTGCACGCCCTCGAGCGCAGCGGGCGTAACCTCAGCCGCGCCGCCCGCCTGCTCGGTATGGGCCGGGGCGCGCTGCGCTATCGCCTCGACAAGCACGGCATCTCGATGAAGGAAAGCTAGCGGCCCTCCGCCAGCCTGCACCAGGCTGCCCGCGCGCTCTCATGCCGCGACTCACTCTGTGCGGGATGCCATAGCACGATCCTGGTTTAGCAGACACCCCGGTCACCCTCGATCGATAAAAAATAGACACTCAGTTGCTAGGACGACGCGCTGAGGCCGAATCAGCGCGCGCGATCAAGTGCAGCAACTGCCTTCGCGCCTGGCATGTGCCTTGCCCTTCCCTCTTGGCCATGGCGAGGGAAATCACACGCAGTCGAGTGGCACGGGGGCTGTCTGGACTCGTGCTGGGATTGATGCTGAGCGGCGCCGCCAGCGCCGGTGCGCCGCCGGAGCAGGGCGACACCGCGCGCCTGATCGTGCGCGCCCGCGCCGGCCTGCCCCATGGCAAGCAGCAACGGCTGCTGGCACAGCACGAGGCGCGCCGGCGCGGCCACCTCAAGCGGCTCGACGCCGCAATCGTCGAAGTGCCGCGCGCCAAGCTGGCTGGCGTCAAGGCCGCCCTGCGCCGCAGCGGCGCCTTCAGCACGGTTGAAGAGGACGCGCGGGTGAGCACCACGACCGCACCCAGTGATCCGCTGTTCGCCCTCCAATGGGGCGTGGTCCAGATTAGTGCCTTGGAGTCATGGGCAATCAGCCGCGGTGCTGCAACCATTCCGATCGCCGTGGTTGATACCGGCGTTGATGCTTCGCATCCGGACTTGGCCGGGCAGATCCTGCCGGGCTACGACTTCGCCAACGGCGACGCTGATCCCAGCGATGACAACGGCCACGGCACCGCCATGACGGGAATCATCGTGGCCAAGGCCGACAACGCCATCGGCGTTGCCGGTATCGCCCCCGAGGCCCGCGTCTTACCGGTCAAGGTTTTGGACGCTGATGGTACCGGTTACTACAGCGCGGTGGCCGAGGGCATCATCTACGCCGTCGATCAAGGAGCGAAGGTGATCAACCTCAGTCTAGCCGGCGCCGACGCCTCTACTACGCTGCAAAGCGCCGTCGACTACGCGCGCGCCCACGGCGCGATCGTGGTCGCGGCCGCCGGCAACTACGGCACCGGTGTGCCGATGTACCCGGCCGCTTGCAACGGTGCCGTTGCGATCACCGCCAGTGATGCCCGCGATCAGCGCGCCACGTTCTCCAATTACGGCGCCTGGACCTCGCTGGCGGCTCCCGGTGTCGGCATTTTCACCACCGCGCCCGGCGGCTCGTACGCCGGTGTCACCGGCACCTCGCCCGCCACCGCCGTGGCCTCGGGCGCCTTTGCCCTACTTCTGGCCGCCAATCCCGACATGACCGGAGCGGACGCGGTTGCCCGGGCGACCGCCAAGACACTCGACATCGGTACCAGTGGCTGGGACCCGTACTCCGGCTTCGGCCGTGTCGATGCTTACGCCGCCCTGGTGTCCGGCGAGGCAATGCGACGGGCGCCGGACCGCACCGCCCCAACGGTCAGCCTGGTTAACCCCTCGAAAGACAGTTTGGTCTACGGCATCGTGCCAGTGGATGTGGCGGCGAGCGACAACCTGGCGGTGGTGCGCGTCGACCTCGAGATTGACCGCCAGCTCTATGCTACGGCGACGACTCCGCCGTTCGCCTTCGCCTGGGACACCACCGGCTTGCCGGCCGGCAGCCACAAGCTGAAGGCGACCGCTTACGACGCGGCCGGAAACCACGCCAGCACGCTCGAAATGCGCCTCGACGTCACCCCGGGAGTGGGTTTGCTGGTCAAGCGCAGCGCCGTGATGTTCGGACGACTGCCGCAGTCGGACTCGTTTTCGGCCGCGGCCGTCTTCAGCTTGCCCGACGGCATGATCTTCGATTCCTACAGCGACACCGTCACAGTCGAGTTGAGCAGCGCCGAGGGTGAGGTGTTCGCGCTTACCGTTCCGCCAACGGCGTTGATTCACGAGCGCACCGGCGCGGTGCGCTTCACCGGCGCCTCCACCCTGCCCAGCATCGGCACCGCCAGCATCCGCATAACCAAAAACCGCACCGGTAACGCTTATGCGCTGCTGCTCTACAGCCGCAAGCTGAACCTCGCGAACATCGGCACGACCACGAACCTGCGGCTTATGGTCGGCAGCAGCGTCCTGACACAAGCTGTGCTCTTCCGCGACTCGCGCGGCCGGCTGGTGGTCCCGTAATTTCGGGCGGCCGCTCGGTATCGCGGACGCGCTCGGCCCGCCATCAGCCGATCTCGGGCGGCCGGCGCCCTACCCTGCGGATGCGCGACAAATTTGTGGGTAACGTGGTGCCGACCCTGATCCTGTTCGGTGTTATGGCCGTCATTCCCGCGAAAGCGGGAATCCAGTTTGGCGTTTGGCGCTATGGACAAGCAGTTCTGCGTTTACATCCTGGCCAGCAAA
>JACQVA010000125.1 GCA_016210005.1 Deltaproteobacteria bacterium
GCACGAAGCGTCGACGCCGCTGCGCGCCGCTGCGCTGCAGGGACGGCTCGGGCGGTGGACCGAGGCTTTGACACGTGTCGTGGTGACGACCTGCCAATCGATGGGATGGAAGGCTGCCGCGAAGGGGCATCGGTCGGACTTGCTCCCAGCGCCGCGTCAGGAGTACTTGGTGCTCGATGTGGTCGCTTTCGAGCCTGCCGGCGACCGCCGCTGGCGTTTCCCGGTCGCCGCACTGGAGCTGGAGAATAGCCGCAGCGACGATCGCGTCGCCTACTCGCTCTGGAAGGTGTTGTGCGTGCGCGCTGCGCTGCGCGTGGTCTTCTGTTATCGCCGCGACGCCACCGAGGGCGTTGCTCTCGTCCGCCATCTCACCGACCATGTTGTACGACCAATGGGCATCGTGGAACGCTCGAATCTCGGTGGCGAGACGCTACTTGTCGTCGGATCGCGCGACGAGGCAGCGACGTTTCCATACGGCTTCTTCAAGGAATGGCGACTGGACCCGAACACCGGCCGATTCGCCCGCGGGTGAGCAGGTTAAAACCGCCGCACGCTGTAGCCGCAGGACTTTAGCCTGCGGCCTCTCTGCGCCATAATGCGCCACGATGCACTCCGCCCGCCCGGCCCCGGTAAGAAAAAAGCCGCATCGCCTTCCCAAAGAGGCGTGCGTCGGCCGAGTGCATGTTGCGTTCACGGCGTGCGTTGCTGACCGTCGCATGCTCTTCGACGAGCCCGACGTGGTCTCGATCTTTCTTGCCACGCTGCGCGAGGCGTTGGGAAGGTGGTGCTGCTCGGCGCCGGTCTGCTGCTTCATGCCTGACCACCTGCATCTGATCGTTCAAGGAGACACGGACCGACCCGACACACGGGGCGCGATGGCTGCGTTCAAGCAGAAGAGCGGCTTCTGGTTACGCCGCCACCGCCCGGGCCGTGCTTGGCAGAAGGATTTCTGGGATCACATCATCCGTTGCAGCGAGGACCTTGGGGCGCAAGTCCGCTACGTTGCCGAGAATCCTGTGCGCCAAGGATTGGCTCGTGACTGGAGGGAATATCCTTACACCGGAGCGATCGGCCACGACCTTCGGGAGATTCTCGCGGATGCGGCGTTCTTGGCGGGAAGATGATTCGGCGAAGCGACAGGTCGCCGCTGCGCGGCACGGCTGCTGAAGGGAGATCGGAATGGCGCTGAAGCCCTGGTTCAATGTGGTTCCTCCGCGTGAAGATCTGCGGGACGGCAGACCGCTCGACGCGTCGGAGTTCGCCGTGCACCTCGACCATGTGCGCGACGGTCGTGCGCCGGCCGACTACCAAGAGCCGCGACGATTCTTTGATCGAAATTTCTTCGCCAAGAATCTGACCGAGTTGGCGGTCAGCGTCGTACGTCGGCTCTGCGGGATCAAAGTGGAGACCTCCGCGGTCTACAACCTGACGACGCAGTTTGGCGGCGGCAAGACGCACGCCCTGACGCTGCTCTATCACCTGGCAAAGGGTGGCCCTGCGGCAGCGGAATGGAAGGGTGTGGCGAACATCCTCAAGACAGCCGAGGTCGATGCCGTACCGGCATCGACCGTAGCGGTGTTCGTGGGAACCGAGTTCGACTCGATCACTGGCCGCGGCGGCAAGGATGGCACGCCGCTTCGGCGGACGCCGTGGGGGGAGATCGCGTTCCAACTCGCGGGCAAGGCGGGCTTCGAGGTGGTTGCGGAGCACGAAGAGCGCCGCACCGCGCCCGGTGGCGATGTCATCCGCGCATTCCTTCCGAAGGATCGGCCGGCGGTGATCCTGATGGACGAGCTGCTCAACTACATGGGCCGAAACCGCAAGTCGGGTCTCACTGGTGAGCTGTATCGCTTCGTCCAGAACCTGTCAGAAGAGGCGCGGGCGCAGGACCGGGTGGTGCTCGTGGTTTCACTTCCTTCGCTGGTTGACGAGATGACGCCGGAAGACGAAGCGGACTTCGATCGCTTCGAAAAGCTCCTCGACCGGCTCGGCAAGGCGATGATCATGTCGGCCGAAGCCGAGACCTCGGAGATCATTCGGCGGCGGCTGTTCGAGTGGAGTGGCTTGCCGGCCGATGGACAAAAGACCGCCGCGGCGTATGCGGACTGGATCGTCGAGCATCGCACGCAAGTCCCCAGCTGGTTTCCGGTCGACAGCGCGAAGAAGCAATTCGCGGACACGTATCCGTTCCATCCAGCGTTGCTTTCCGTGTTCGAACGCAAGTGGCAAGCATTGCCGCGCTTCCAGCAGACGCGCGGCATTCTGCGATTGCTCGCCCTCTGGGTGTCGCACGCGTACCAAGACGGCTTTACGCGAAACCGCAAAGATCCACTCATCGGCACCGGCACGGCGCCGCTCGACGACCCGATGTTCCGGTCGGCCATCTTCGAGCAGCTCGGCGGTGCCAAGCTGGAGGGCGCGGTCACGACCGACATCGCTGGCAAGCCGGACGCCAACGCCATCCGCCTCGATAAGGAAGCTGTCGACACGATCCGCAAAGCACGGCTGCATCAGAAAGTCGCAACTACCATCTTCTTCGAATCCAACGGCGGGCAAGCGAAGGCGGAGGCAACCTTGCCCGAGATTCGCCTCGCCGTCGCCGAGCCCGACCTCGACATCGGCAACGTGGAGACCGCCGTCGAGGCGCTCGCCAGTACCTGCTACTTCCTGTCCGCCGAGAAGAACCGCTACCGGTTCAGCCTGTCGCCGAATCTGAACAAGCTGTTGGCCGATCGGCGGGCAAGCGTCCAGCCGAAGCGCATCGACGAGCGCGTCCGCGCCGATGTCCAGAAGGTCTTTGACGCCGCCAAGGGAGACAAGCCTATCTACTTCCCGGAGAAGAGCGGCCTGATCCCCGACTACGCCGGTCTGACGCTGGTGGTGCTTGCACCAGAGCAGTGCATCGCGGACAAAGCGACGCTCGAGTTCGTCGAGGTAGCAACGCGAGAGCACGGCGCATCGGGACGCACGTTCAAGAGCGCGTTGATCTGGGTGATTGCGGAAGGCCCCGACGCACTCCGCGATGAAGCTCGCAAGGTGCTGGCGTGGGAAGACATCGAGGATGAGCAGGACGAGCTTCGCCTTGATGACGGCCAGAAGCGCCAGCTTGCGGAAAACGTCAAGAAGGCCGAGCGCGATCTCAGGGAAACGGTCTGGCGAACCTACAAGAACGTGAGGCTGCTGACGAAGGGCAACCAGTGGAAGCCCGTGGACCTCGGGCTCGTGCATTCCAGCGCGGCCGAGTCGCTGGTTGCCCTGATCCTGAGCCGTCTGGAGAAGGAGGACGAGCTGGTCAAGGGCGTGAGCCCGAACCTGTTGACGAAGAGCTGGCCCGGCGGCCGTACCGAGTGGAGCACCAAATCGGTGCGCGACGCGTTCTTTGCGTCGCCCGAGCTGCCGCGCCTGCTGAACCCCGACTCGATCAAGGATACGATCGCGCGCGGCGTCGAGAGCGGCCTGATCGGCTACGTCGGAAAGACCGAACGCGGAGCCTACGAGCCCTTCTGCTTCGCGACGAGCTTGGTAGCCGCCAACGTCGAGATCCGCGACGACATGTTCATCATCAAGGCCGACGAAGCGAGGAAGCACATCGAGCCGCCGCACCTGGCGACCGTACTGATCTCTCCTCAAGGTGTGCGGATCGAACCGGGCAAGAAGCAAGCGTTTGTAGCCAGCGGGCGTGATCAGCATGGCCGCAACTTTGCGCCCGGCGAGGTGCAATGGCACGCGACGGGCGGAACGATCGACGCCGAGGGCGTGTTCCTCGCCGGCAAAGATGAAGGTAGCTTTGTCGTCACCGCAAAAGCGGGACAGATCAGCGGCTCCGCAACGTTCAGCATCTCCAGCGGGAAGGAGCCACTACCTTCTCCGCCACTGCCCGAAACCAAGGGGTTATCATGGTCAGGTGACGTTCCGCCACAAAAGTGGATGAACTTCTACACCAAGGTGCTCTCCCGGTTCGCCACCGGGAAGGACCACAAGCTGACGTTACGGGTTGAGTTCACTGCGGGCGGCAGCGTGTCCGAGCAGCAAGTCGAGGAAACCAAGGTGGCTTTGCGCGAGCTTGGGTTGGATGACGATGTGAGATCCCACTGAGCGTGGGTTGCTGGTCTCCAGCAGCAGGCCGCGCCGCCTGCTGCCGATTGCACCGGCCGGGGGCCGACCTCGATGAACTGGCCACCTGGCCTGACGGTGACTTCCTGGAAAAGAAAAGTGGAGCCGAAGGGAGTCGAACCCTCGACCTCTAGAGTGCGATTCCGTCTTGGTCTGGCAAGCCCCGACGGCAGCGATGAACCCGGCCGTTGAGCCGCAAGTGATCGCCGACGCCTATGCCACGGACGAAGCGGCAGCCGCGGCCGAGTACGGCGCCGAGTTTCGCCGCGACATCGAGTCGTTTGTGAGTAGAGAGGCGGTTGCTGGGTGCGTGGTGCCCGACCGGCGGGAACTGCCGCCAGTTTCAAGCTCATCCTACGTCGGGTTTGTGGACCCCAGCGGCGGAAGCCAAGATGCCATGACCTTGGCGATTGCGCACCGGGACAACAACGGCAAGGTGATCCTCGACGCCGTCCGCGAACGCCGGCCGCCCTTCAGCCCGGCCGACGTGGTCAGTGAGTTTGCCAGCTTGCTGAAGACGTATCGCGTCAGTACGGTCACCGGCGACCGGTACGCCGGCGAGTGGCCGCGGGAGAAATTCCGCGAGCACGGCATTGAGTATCGCGTGTCGGAGAAGGTGCGCAGCGACCTGTACCGCGACCTGCTCCCGCTGCTGAATTCGGGGCAAGTGGAGCTGCTCGACCATCCGCGCCTAATCGGACAACTGTGCAGCCTCGAACGGCGCACCGCACGCGGGGGGAAGGACAGCATCGACCATGCCCCCGGCGCGCACGATGACATCGCCAATGCGGCAGCCGGCGCAGTCATTCTACCGGCTCATGCGGCTCCGGTGTTGCGATTCCAGAGGCTGTTGATTTGAAGCCACGGGAAGAAGAATACTGGACATCGCCGCGGCTAGGCAACGCGAGCCGAAAAGCCGGTTTCCGCACCGGCCCGCCGCGGCGTCACCAACTGCGGGCACCTTGCGGAGGGTGCGATGCGATCCCAGAAGCCGGCGCGGCCGGCGCGAAAGAAGCGACCACGGCAACGGCCGGCGCCAGCGATTGCCCGAGGGCGCGCGAAGGCAAAGCGCCCTGAGTCGACAACGAAGCCGATTAGGTGCCGGGCGTGCGGCAGGTTGCGCGTTCCGCGCACGGGGCGCGAAACCTGCGAGGAGTGCAAGGCAATTCGGGAAGGGCTGCGGCGACCGCACAAGGTACCGGGCGAACTGTGCGAGGAGCACAAGTGGCGCGCCGATGACGATTGGTTTCTCCACGACTGCCCGGACGGGCAGCACTACTTCTGCTCGGCCGAGTGCCTCGACAAGCTCGCCCGTGATTGGCCGGTGACGCCTTACAAGCCGGAGCCGGAGGCTGCGCCTTACACTGATGTTCCGATCAAGGCGCCGCTGCACCATGGCTGGCGAGACGTAAGCCAGCACATCGAGGTGAAGCAAACCGCCACGGGGAAACTCTTTGCGCTCATGGATATTGGCGCATTCATGCGGCCTGGCAGTTTGCCTGATGATGCACTTGAGGCCGCGGATGCATCCGCGATGGCCGCGCTCGATCGCGCGGCGAAATCCAAAGGCGGCTATTTGGGAAACAAGCGGAAGCGCTCGAAGTACGGCAGCCGGAACGCGCAACTCCTTGTCACCTTCAACAAGCTGGTGCGCGAGGGGCTCGCCGCGAACAAGAGCGAGAAGGCTGCAAGGGCCGACGCTCACAAGGCGCTCGCTGCACAGGAGAACGTGCAGCCTCAGCGGATGCGAGACATCATCCGAGACGCGCGCAAGAGGGCGAACCCAAGAAGCAGCGCATCACGCTAGCGTGGCGCGCCATTAGCGTGACAGCGCGCATGCGTGCGCTATCGTCGCACGCATGCGCGACCTACGACGAACGCAGCACCACCAGACCGCGAGGCTGACGCTGCGGCTCCCCGACCGGCTGGCCGCCCGCCTGGTCGCTGCGGCGCAAGCTGAGGACCGCACCATCAGCGAGTACGTGCGTGAGCTGCTGCGCCGTGAGCTGCTTTCGCCGCCGGCGGGCCGATGACGCGGCTCGACGATGTTGAGCGGTTAGCGCGCGAGCGCGCGGGGCGTCGGTCATGACGCCGAACCTCGCCGCCTGCTGGAATGAGTACCGCGACCGGGCAACGGCCGCCCGTGCCTACGCGCTTCAGCGATTCCGCGAAGGGGCGGAGGAGCAGAGCATCGTCACCGAGCTGGTGTCTTCTCTGCCCATGTACGCTGCGGCGGGCGAGCAGATAGACGCGGCAGCGGAGGCACTGGCCAGCGTGAACGCGGCTCTTGGCGATCTGGAACGCGAGAAGCTGAGCCCGCCCGCACCCCCCACGGATGTAAGCGAGCTGGTCGCAGAATTGCGCCGATGGCGCCCCGAGGACCTGACGGCGTGCCCGGCAGCTTCGCCTTTGCGGGTGCTGACGCTGCGGGAACTGCTAACGCTTGAGCTACCCACGCGTGAGCACCTACTCGCTCCTTGGCTGTCACGGCAAGGGCTGGCCATGATCTACGCGCAGCGCGGCGTTGGCAAGACCTTCTTCGCCCTGAACGTGGCCTACGCGGTCGCGACAGGTTCGAGCTTCTTGCGCTTTCGTGCGCCCCAACCGCGGCGAGTATTGATCATCGACGGCGAGATGCCTGCCGTTGTTCTGCAGCAGCGGCTCGCTCGTATCGCCGCGTCTGCGTGCAACGAGCCGCCAAACGATGACTATTTGCGATTGCTCCCGGCCGATGTGCAGAGTGAAGCGCTACCGGATCTGGCAACCGGGGCAGGACAGAAACGCATCGAGCCTTACCTGGACGACGTTGAGCTGCTGATCCTGGACAACATCAGCACGCTGTGTCGTACCGGCGTGGAGAACGAAGCCGAGGGCTGGGCGGCGGTCCAAGCATGGGCGCTCGCGCTTCGCCGACGCGGAATCTCGGCGCTTTTCCTGCACCACGCGGGCAAGAACGGAGCGCAGCGGGGGACAAGCAAGCGCGAAGACGTGCTGGATACGGTCATCGTCCTGCGTCGACCTTCTGACTACGACCCGCGCCAAGGCGCGCGCTTCGAAGTTCATTTCGATAAGACACGCGGGCTCATCGGTGACGACGCGGCACCGTTCGAGGCCATGCTCGAAGTTGACGCCGGCGGCCGCGATGTCTGGACCGTGGCCAGCCTTGACGCGAAAGAAGTCGAGCGCGTGGCCACGATGCAGCACGCTGGCCTCTCGCAACGGGACATCGCGAAGGAGCTGAACATCAGCCTGGGCAAAGTGAACCGACTGAGCAAGCTCGGACGAGGTGAGGCAAGCAATGGCGCACGTGATTTCGTCAGTTGAGGGGAGCCGTTCACACGTTCATTCCCCTACGGGGATGAACGATGAACACTCGGAGCCTGCGAGCCTAAAGAGCTTGGCGGGACGGGTACTTGCGCGAGAACCGAGCGTTCATGAGGCGGGCATGCGCGCCGAACAAGCTGAACGGTCGGCCGGCCGCCTTGACCTCACGGACTGCTGCGCCTCTTTGGCCGCGCTTCATGCCGAGCTTGCTGCCGACCATGAACCGGGCGCGCTGCCCTGGGAGTTCCCGGACCTGAAGGAACGACACCAGGCCGCAGAAGATCGCCTTGACGTGTTGGCGAAGATTCCCGATGGACCGACCGAGGCGGAATGGCGCGCCGGAATCGCCGAGCTGCGCACCGTCTGGATCGAAGCGCGCGCCCGGCATCGCGCCTATCGAGAACGCGAAGTCGAACGGTCAAATGCCGACCCGATGCCCGGGCTACCTGCCGGCACCATGATGGCCGTTGGCTACAGCTTCGGCGATGGCACACCGGGCACATGGGAGCGGACCGATGACCGACACCTTCCCGACCTTCGCCGCGGCCGTCGCCAAGCGCCTCGAGGTGGGCGCTGTCACCTACGGCGACCGGAGCTTCCACCGGCCGCAGGGTGAGCTGCTGGGCGAAATCGAGGATGAGTGCCTTGACCTGGCCGGTTGGGGTTTTGTGCTGTGGTGCCGGGTACGGGCGCTGCGGGAGCGTGCGGGATGAAGGCGCGGCTACTGCCGGTGCTGGCTCTCCTTGCGCTCCTTGGCCGCGAAGTAGAACCCAAACGCAGCAACGATGGCCATCGCGACGGCGAACACCAGCAACGAGAAGTATTCCTGCATGACGGTTCCCTTCTACGCTCAAGATTACGCCCGTCGGTGCTACCCGGTCAACCGCCTTTGCGGCTCCGTTCAATCATGACGCCGACCGCCAGCAAACAAAGGCTTGTTCCCGCCGCCGCCACAACCCAACCGGGCGAAAGCGCGTCCCCTTCAATGAGCTTGTCCAAGATAGCGAACACGCCAACGAGCACGGCGGCTTCCCGCAGATACTCGCCGATCATTTCCGCAACGCTCTTTCGTTCGGCGGGCGGACTTGGCGTGAGAGGCAACGGCATGCACGGCCCGTGTAGACCACCGTCGGCAAGGGCGCAACCATGAACGCCAAGCGCAAGGGCACCAGGAACGAGCATCGCAGCCGCCGGCTGCTCGAAACGGCCGGGTACTGCGTGACCCGGGCCGCGGGCTCCCTGGGTGCCTGGGACCTTGTCGGCATCGGACCAACGGCAGCTTTCTGGCGCTCCGTGCCGCGCTGCCCGCTACGCTCAAAGACCCGGTGAGCTTTCTGTACTGGTCGGGTTGGCGGGTAGGGGAGATGCGGCGCCTCGAGTGGCGCGACGTAGATTTGCCGGGCGGCGTGGTTCGCTTGCGCCCCGAGCTTTCCAAGAACAAGGACGGCCGACTCTTGCCCCTGAGTGGCGAGTTGTTGGAGATCATGGAGCGGGCCGCCGAGCAGCGGCGCCTTGATTGCCCGAACGTCTTTCACGTCGGGGGTGAGCCGATCGGTGACTTTCGCAAGGCGTGGAAGACCGCCTGCAAGGCTGCGGGCCTGGGTTCGCTCATCGTCCATGACCTGCGACGCACGGCCGTCCGCAACATGGTCCGGGCCGGCATCCCCGAGCGGGTGTGTATGGCCCTGTCCGGGCACAAGACGCGCGCCATCTTCGACCGCTACAACATCGTGAGCGAGAGCGATCTGACGTCGGCGGCAGCCCGGTTGAACGAGCACCTCCAGCAGCAGACGCAGACACCCAAAACGGCTGCGTTGGTGAGGCCGGAAAATGGCCCCGCCGAGAGAACACGGACAGAACACGGACAATTTGCCGAGTCTGCGGAGCGGGCAGTTGCGTAAGTACTGGAAAAGAAAAGTGGAGCCGAAGGGAGTCGAACCCTCGACCTCTAGAGTGCGATTCTAGCGCTCTCCCAACTGAGCTACGGCCCCACAGAAGGCGGCGGGCGGTGTCGCCGAACAGTTACCGGATTTGTCCCCCGCCCGCAAGAGCGGTTGACCTTGGGCGCGCGACAGGCTTTGTTCGCCCCATGAGCACGCCAGACCTCAATGCCTTTCGCGCTGAACTACGCGCTTGGCTGGCCGCTAACGCGCCTAGCGACCTGCGGCCGCAGGAAGCCGCGCAGTTGCCTGATTCCGAGCGCGTACGCCGACTGCGCCAGTGGCAGGCCAAGCTTGCCGCCGCTCGCTGGGTCGGCATCTCGTGGCCGGTCGAATACGGCGGCCGCGGCGCCTCGATCCCCGAACAGATCGCCTATACCGAAGAGATGGCGCGCTCCGAGGCCCCACAGGTGATCGGTGCCCTCGGCATCGGCATCGCCGGCCCCTCGCTACTGGCCTTCGGTACCGAAGAACAAAAGCACCGCTTCGCCCGGCGCATCTTGTCGGGCGACGATCTCTGGTGCTTCGGATTCTCCGAGCCGGGTGCCGGCTCCGACCTCGCCTCGCTGCGCACCAGCGCGGTCCTCGATGGCGATCACTTCGTGGTCAACGGTCAGAAGGTGTGGACTACCCTGGCCCACCACGCCGATTGGTGCATGGTGTTGTGCCGCACCGACCCGAACTCGAAGCGGCGCAACGGCATCTCCTGCCTGCTGGTCGATATGAAGAGCCCGGGCATCACCGTCCGGCCGCTGCGGCAAATCGGCGGCCAAGCCGAGTTCAACGAAGTGTTCTTTGACAACGTGCGGGTGGCGCGCGCCAACCTGCTCGGTGAGCTGCACAACGGCTGGCAAATCGCCACCGCGGCGCTGCAAAACGAACGCGGCATTCTCTACGTCGTCGAGATGCAGATCTTGCTCGCCAAGGCGCGCGATGAGTTACTCAAGCTGGCGCACGAGCACGGCGCCACCCGCGATCCCATCACCCGCCAAGCGCTCGCCGACGCCTACCTCGGTGTCGAAACCTTCCGCCACACCTGCCAGCGCACGCTCGATAAGCTTCTGCGCTGGGGCATGCCGGGACCGGAAGCGTCGATCATCAAACTCCACTGGACCGAACTGACCCAGGCCATGCCGCGCATCGGGATGTC
Source organism: Deltaproteobacteria bacterium (assembly GCA_016210005.1). NCBI lineage: Bacteria > Pseudomonadati > Myxococcota > Myxococcia > Deltaproteobacteria bacterium. The sequence goes on from JACQVA010000125.1 coordinate 10,528, forward strand.
GATCCTGGGCCCCAAGGGCTTGCTCTACCGCACCCTGGAGCCGGGCAGCGGCGACCGCATCGACCCCGAGCAATGGGTGCAAATGGCCTATCTGATGGCCCCCGCAGCCAGCATCGCCTCGGGCACCTCGGAGATCATGAAGGGCATCATCGCGATGCAGGTCTTGGGCTTGCCGCGCCCGACCTGAGGCGCGCGGGCTGATTCGGCTCTGCTCGAGTTGGCGCAACCAGGAGCGCGAGGTAATGGGGGCTCCTCACACGCCCCCGGAACGTCGCCCTGGCTAGGTGCGCTGCCGGCGTTCTTCGGCTTCTTGTTCCGCCTTGCAGTCGATGCACAGCGTGGTAACCGGGCGCGCTTTCAGCCGTTCGACGCCGATGGCCTCGCCGCACGACTCGCACAACCCGTAAGTGCCGTCGGCAATTCGTTGCAACGCCTCGTCGATCTTGGCGATCAGCTTGCGCTCGCGGTCGCGAATGCGCAACAAGGCGTTGCGATCCGACTCCAGCGAGGCGCGATCAGTCGGGTCGGGGAAGTTCTCCTTGCCGTCGGTCATACCCCCCACCGTCCGCTCCGCTTCGTCGAGCAACTCCTGGCGGCGCGCGCCCAGCATCTTTTCGAATAACTTAAGTTGCCGCTGGTTCACAGCGTCCTCCTAAACCGGAAGCTACTCGCCTACCACCCACGCTCAACGCTGTAAAGCACGCCGCCGCTACGCGCTGGCGCGCTCTACGCTCGCCTCCGTCATGCCAGCGGCTTGTGCACGCGCCCAGCGGTCGGCTTGCAGCAACGCCGCCAGATCGGCCGATGGCACCACCGTGTGGCGGTCCATGACCGCGGTAAGGATTTGCGAAATGGCGAGGAAGCTCAGGCGGCCGCGCAAGAACCCGTCGACCGCCACCTCGTTGGCCGCGTTTAAGACCGCCGCCGCGGTGCCGCCGGCGCCGAGCGCCCGGTACGCCAAAGCCAGGCAGGGAAAGCGGTCAAGGTCGGGCGCCTCGAAAGTCAGTGCCCCCGCTCGCGCGAGATCGAGCCGCGGCAAGTGCGCGAGCGGCAAACGGTCGGGATAGGCGAGGACGTAGGAAATCGGAATCGCCATATCCGAGACGCCCAGCTGCGCGATCACCGACCCGTCGATGTACTCCACCATCGAGTGCACGATGCTTTGCGGGTGGATGACGACGTCGATCTGTTCGGCCGGCACATCAAACAGCCAGTGCGCCTCGATCACTTCGAGACCCTTGTTCATCAAGGTCGCCGAGTCGATGGTGACTTTGTTGCCCATCTTCCAGGTCGGGTGTTGGAGCGCTTGCTCGCGGGTGACCGCGTGCAGCTGCGCCCGCGAATGGGTGCGAAACGGCCCGCCCGAGGCGGTGAGCACCAGGCGGCGCACCTCGCTGGGCTGGTGGCCGCGCAGGGCCTGGAAGATCGCGTTGTGCTCACTATCCAACGGCAGCAAGCGGACGCCGGCGTCGCGCGCCGCCCGCGTCACCACCTCGCCCGCCACCACCAGCACTTCCTTGTTAGCCAGCGCGACGTCCTTGCCGGCGGCGATGCCGGCGAGCGTGGGCTCCAGGCCGAGCGCGCCCACCAGCGCCGAGACCAGCAGCTCAGCGCCATCGGCGGTGGCGACACGGTGCAAGCCCGCGGGGCCAACATGCAACGCACCGCTGAACTCAGGGACCGCGGCCCGCAGCGCCGCCGCCGCCTCGTCGTCAGCCACCGCCACCAGCCGGGGCTCGAAGCGGCGCACCTGCTGCGCCAGCCGCACCGCGTTCTTGCCCGCCGCCAGGGCCTCGACCCGAAAGCGTTCGGGAAAGCGCGCCACCAGATCGAGCGTGGTGACGCCGATCGAGCCCGTCGAGCCGAGAATGGCTAGCCGCTTCATGCCCAGGTTCCCTAACAAACTTGCCATAGCACGCAACTTGCGGGGCGGCCATCGCAGATAGTTGCGCCCACTGTTGCGCGGGTGCGCGACAAATCTGTGGGTAACGTGCAGCCGAGGCCCATGGCCGAAAGGGACGCAATTTGTCATCTTCCAGGCGCGGCGCCGCTTCTTCAGCTGCTTCTCCCGCACGATTGCGGTCTCTGCGCAGCCGTGCGCTTCGTAGTGGACCAGCTTGTCAACGCCGGACTTGGCCGAAAAACCCTCCACTACCTTGCTCTTATGCTGCCACACCCGCGTTGCCAGCTCTGAGGTCACCCCAATGTACAGCGTGCCGTTCCGTTTGCTGGCCAGGATGTAAACGCAGAACTGCTTGTCCATAGCGCCAAACGCCA
>JACQVA010000126.1 GCA_016210005.1 Deltaproteobacteria bacterium
AATCACAACAAGTGCGCGCAGACTTACACGGCATCGACAACCCGTGTCAACAACAATCTCAGATATTTATCGAAATATGCGACAACCAACGCAGCCCCACACAGCAGCTGCGCCAGCATCGGCGGTATTCCGACACCGCACCCGCCCCGAGACCGTGCAGCCGGGGACAGGCTCAGAAGAGGAGCACCCCGCCAGCGGCGAGGACACCGGATCGAGCCTCTCACCTCAGCCCTTGGCCCGCGAGAGCTGCGGGGCGAGGGGGGACGGAGAGCCGTAAGCGGAAGGGGGGCGCTGGTCGATTGCGGATTGCGGAGTGAGGGTGTGAACGGCGGATTGCCGAATGCGCCAGGGTGCGCGGCGTGGGCCCTTCGGCGTCAAGCTCGGAACATCAGCGGGGGCTTCGGTGAGCGGGGGGCGGCGAGCTTCAGGTCAGAGGCAGGGTGAGGGGATGAGATACCTGAGGAAGTGAGCATACTGGTCACCAGGTTCGCGCGCGTAAGAACTTAAGTGGGCCCTCAGCGCATCTTGGCGATGATATCATCACCGAAACGCTCCAGGCCGCGCCGTTTTGAATCGAGCAGCGTCGGATCGTCGCCGTACAGCAGCCAGGGTACGGTCAGTAACGTGGTCACGCCCGCGTCTTGTAAGCGGCGGATGTCGTCAAGGGTGTTGGCATCGTGGCACGAAACACAAAAGTCGAACGGTGCATTGGCGCGGCCGTACTCGGCGCGGAGCGCGTTCAGGCGCTCGACCAGGGCGACGATCTCCGCCTGCGAATGCAGCACCGAAATGAAGCCGTCGCCTAAGCGCGCGGCACGCCGCAGGGCCGGGTTGGACTCGCCGCCGACCCAGATCGGCACCGGCCGGGTGGGCGCCGGGCTCATCAGCAGGCGCTCGAAGCTATAAAACTGCCCGTGATACTCGACCATGCCGCCGCGCCAGACCGTGCGCAGCACCACGATGGCCTCGTCGGCCCGCTGGCCGCGGGTACTGAAGTCGTGGCCGAGGACGTCGAACTCCTCGCGCATCCAGCCGATGCCGATGCCGAGAATGACGCGATTGTCGGACAGCACCGCGGCCGTGCTGACGGCCTTGGCCACGTGCAGCGGATGGCGCGCCGGCAACACGTAGACGTTGGTCAAGAAGGCCAGCCGCGTGGTCACCGCTGCCAGCGCGCCAATAGTGACCCAAACGTCGGGCCACGGTGCGGCTTGCTCCCAGAAGGGCTTGCCGGTGGCAACGTACGGATAGGCGGAGTTCATCGTCTCCGGAAAGAACACATGATCGGAAAGCGCGAGCGCGTCCCAACCGCATTGGTCGGCGGTGCGGGCGACGGCAAGAAACTGGGAGGGATCAGCAAAGGCCAGGGCTGCGGCGAATTTCATCGAATATCCTCGATCCTGCGGGCCCCAGGATGGCGTTGAATGAGCCGATGTCGCCGAACACCTGATCCCCTGACCCTGAGCCGAAAGCCGAAAGGCTGGGGAGCCAAAGGATAGGGCGACGAAGGCCGCTTCACGCCGTCGCCGCCAGCTGGCTGTTACTCGCCCGGCGCTGGTCTTGCGCCGACAAGTATTGGCTGTAGGTGTAAGCCAGAAAGCGCTCGACGCCGTGTACGACAAACGTCGTGCGCAGCGAGGGAAAGATCTCGAAGGCGTGCTGCGCGCCGGGAATCTCGGCGTAGATCACCGGTGCTTGCGAAGTCTGGCGTAGCAGCTCGCAGAAGTGCCGCGCTTCCTCGACCGGCACCAGCGTGTCGAGGTCGCCATGGATGACGAAGAACGGCGGCGCGCCGGGGTGCACCAGGCTCATCGGCGATGCCTTCTCGTAGGCTTCTGGGGCCTCGTGGCGCGCGGCTTTCATGACCTGGCGCTCGAGCAGGCGAGCGATCGCGTGGTGGCGCCAGAAGCCGCCGCGATCGGTGAAGTCGTAGACGCCATAGAACGGCACGCAGGCCTGGACGGCGGTGTCGACGGTCTCGAAGCCCGGCTGGTATTCGGGCTGGTTGCCGGTCAGCGCCACCAGCGCGCTCAAGTGGCCGCCGGCCGAGCCGCCGGTGACCACCAGGAAGTCCGGGTTCGCGCCGTATTCGCGCCCATGCTCGCGGATCCATTGGATTGCCAGTTTGAGATCGACCAGGTGATCGGGGAAGGTGGCGTGCGGGCTGAGCCGGTAGTTGACTGTCACACACACCCAGCCGCGCGCGGCCATGTGCAGCATCAGCGGGATCGCCTGCTCGTTCTTGCTGCCGATCACCCAGCCGCCGCCGTGGATTTGCAGCAGCGTCGGGCAGCTCGAGGGCTGCGAGCGATGGCGATAGATGTCGAGCTTGAGGTTGAGCCCGGCGACGCGCGCGAACTGGAGATCGCGCAGCCGTTCGACCTCCGGGTGGCGCATCGGAAACGGCAGCAGGATCTGTCTCCAATCCACCGTCGGCGCGAACTGCGCGCGCACCTCGGGCAGGATGCGCTCGCGATAGTCGGCGCCCAGGCCGGCGGCTAAGCCACGCTCCACCACCGCCTCGGCCTCGCCGGCGCGCCAGTAGCAGCGCCATAAGCCAACCCACGACACCAGCGCGATGAGTAGCCCGAGTTTGCCGGGCCAAGCCTGCAGCGCCCCCAGGCGGATGAACACCAGCGCGGCCAGCGCCTGCCAGGCAAGGTGATGCAGTGCCAGCTCGGTGGTCAGCCAGCCGGCGAAGAAACTCAGCGCCGCCAGCCGCGGCGGGGCAAACGCCGGCCGGTACGCATTGTAAGTAAGCGCAGCTCCGACGAGCGTTGCCAGAAGAAATATCCAAGCCATGCGACCACTCCTCCCGTGAAGCTCACTGCCGCGAAACCAGCTGAGCCAGCTTGCCATCTCCCGCCGCGAACGGAAAGAGCGGAAGCTACATGCGGCGCCGCGCGCGCTGTGCTATCTATACTCGGCCATCGGGAGGATGTCGTGCACTTGCCCTTCGTCACCGCCTGTCGCGTTCCCGCCGATCTGGAGTCGGTTACTGCGATCAATACCGAAGCGGAGGTTGCCCCGCGCGAGCTGGGGGCGAAAGCCTTGGACGTCGCGCGCGTGTGGCGCGCGGTCGAGCAGCTCTACCGCAGCGGCATACACCCGGCGATCCAGCTTTGCGTGCGCCGCCACGGCGAGGTGTTGATCGATCGCGCCATCGGACACGCCGCCGGCAACGGCCCCGACGACCCGCCCGAGGCCAAGAAGCTGCTGGCGACGCCGGCAACGCCGTTCAACGTGTTCTCGGCCTCGAAGGCGGTGACGGCGATGCTGATCCACTTGCTGGATCAGCGCCACTTGATTCACCTCGACGACCCGGTGTGCGAGTACATCCCTGAGTTCGGTTCGCACCATAAGCAATGGATTACCATCCGCCACCTGCTGACCCATCGCGCCGGCATTCCCAACGTCCCGCCGCAGGCCTTGGACCTCGATCATCTCGGCGATCGCGACACGGTCGTACGCATCATGTGCGAGGCCGAGCCGACCTCGCGCGCCGGCCGCCAACTCGCCTACCACGCCATCAGCGGCGGCTTCGTGCTCGGCGAAGTCGTGCACCGCGTCACCGGCAACGACATCAGGGCGCTGCTCGATCAGGAGATTCGCCGCCCACTGGGTTTTCGCTGGCTGAGTTACGGCGTGCCGCGCCGTGAGGCCAAGTCGGTGGCCTTGAACTACTTCACCGGCCTAGTGCCGGTGTGGCCGCTTTCGGCGGTGCTGCAGCGGGCCTTCGGCCTCGACTTCCCCGCGATAGCGGCGGTGGCTAATGATACACGGTTTCTCACCGGCATCATTCCCTCGGCCAATATCATCGCCACCGCCAACGAATTGAGCCGTTTCTACCAGCTGTTGCTCAACGGCGGCGAACTCGACGGCGTGCACATCTTCGAGCCCCGCACGGTGCGGCGTGCCACCTCGGAGCAATCGTATCTCGAGATGGACTTCACCCTCGGCTTCCCCTTCCGCTACGGCATGGGCTTCATGCTCGGCGCCAAGCTGTTCAGCTTGTACGGGCCGGATACCGAGCACGCTTATGGCCACCTCGGCTTCACCAACATCGTCGCGTGGGCGGACCCGGAGCGCCAGGTGGCCGCGGCACTAATGACCAGCGGCAAGCCGCTGGTGTATCCGGAGCTCTACTACGCCTGGGACATCATGCGGCAAGTCGGCCGCGCCTGCCCCAAGGTGGAGAATTCGTGGGTTCCCGGTTTCGTGCACTCGAGGGTAGCGCCGGCCCCGAGCCTAAAGCTACGGGCGCTGCCCGGCAACGATGGCGCGCGCCGCGCCAAGGTGCGCGTGCTGCGCGGCGGCCGCGCCCAAGCGTAGCCGGCGAAGCCCACACCGCCTCATTCCAGCGGCTGGCCTTGTTACGAGCGGCGGAAGCCGGGCGGGCCTTGCGGGGGCACGCCTTCGATGCGGCAGTCACTCTTGTCCGGCTGCAGCGGCCGGCGCTCTTCGGCTTCCGCCTTGGCGTTTTCTTTCAGATCCAGATTCTTGATGACGATGCGCAGATTGTGGGGCTTCGGCGTGCCCGCTGATTCCCGGGCACGGCCCCGGGGCGCGCTGGCTAAGTACTTGAAAAGAAGGAAGCTGGCGCGCGGATTCGAACCGCGGACCTGCTGATTACGAATCAGCTGCTCTACCGACTGAGCTACGCCAGCGTGAAGGAGTCGGCCGTCTCGGCTGCGTGTTGACGGCGGCCTTTCGGTTAGCCGATTTCGGCGCGGCTGTCCACCCCGCGCCGCTGCGGCACGCTGCGGCACGGAGTGTCGGAGATCTACGCACAGCGGATGCTGCGTCGCGATTTCTTCTTTACTCCGGCGCCGGGCACTGGCTATGGTGGCTAACCGCCATGGCCCGCCGCCGCAAAGACGAGCATGCTTTCGATGACAGCGAACGCCGCTTTCGTGCCCTCATCGAGCATAGCTCGGACGTGCTGCTGCTCATCGACGCGGGTGGCACCATCATTTACGCCGCCCCAGCGGTCACGCGGGCCTGGGGCTATACGCCCGGGGAACTGCTTGGCCGCAGCCTCTTGGAGCTGATCGATCTCAACGACCGCGACGAGGTCCAACGCCGCCTCACCCAGCTGATCGAGCATGCGGGCACCAGCCAGGTGGCGCAGTATCGCGTGCGGCACAAAGACAGCTCGTGGCGCTGGATGGAAGGGGTGGGCACCAACTTGCTCGCCGAGCCCAGCGTTAGCGCCGTCATCATCAATAGCCGCGACATCACCGAACGCAAACAGGCCGAAGCGGCGTTGCGGCAGAGCGAGCGCCGCTTTCGCGCGCTGATCGAGAACGCCTTGGACATAGTGGTGCTGGTGGGCGCCGACGGTACCATCCAATACGCCAGCCCGTCGGTCGAGGCGGGCATGGGCTTGAAGCCGGAGCAACTGGTCGGCCGGAGCCCCTTCGACTTCGTTCACCCGGATGATCTGGCGCGGGTGGCCGCGGAGTTCTCCCGCGCGGTCAGCAGCTCCGGCGCGAGCGCGCGCACCGAGGCCCGCTTTCGCCACCGCGACGGCTCCTGGCGCGCACTCGAGGGGGTCAGTCTCAACCTGCTCGACCAATTCGGGGTGGCCGGTGTGCTTGTCACCGTTCGTGATGTCACGGAGCGCCGGCGCGCCGACGAGGAAGGGGCGGCGCTGCTGCAGATCGCTCGCGACATCAGCGGCACGCTCGATCTCGAGCAAATCCTCGCGCGGGTTCACCGCCGCGCGGCCGCGCTCTTGCCGTGCGACATCGTCGCCACCTACGACTGGGATCCCTTACGCCAAACCGCGAAGCTGCTCGGAGAACACGGCCTCCCCGCTGCGCTGCTGCCGCTGGTGACAGCTCCGGAGATGCCGACCGATCCGGTAACCACGGACCTGCTCGGCCTCGGCCAGACCATCGTCGTTGACGACATTACGGCGCAGCGCTGGCTACCGCCGCAGTTGCTCTCGCTCTTCGGGGTGTCGGCGCTGGTCATGGTCCCTCTACTCATGCACCAGCGCCGACTCGGGGCGCTGGTGGCCGCCCGCGTGGCTCCGGACCGCGGTTTCGAGCCGCACGAGGTGCAGCTGCTCGAGAATATCGCGCAGCAAGTGGCGGTGGCCATCGAGACCACCGAGTTGTACCGCCACCAGCAGGACGAGGCCCGGCTGTTCGCGGCCTTGGCCCGAGTCGGCCAGGCGCTGATCGCCTCGCTCGCTACCCCGGTGCTGCTTGACCGTCTCTGCCAACTGACTGCGGAGGTGCTCGGCTGCGACAGCAGCCACACCTTGCTGTGGCGGCCCGAAGACAACGCCTACGTCCCGGTTTCGGGCTTCGGTTATAGTCCCGAGGAGTGGGAAGGCATCCGCGTGCTGCGGCTGTCGCGCACGCTGCTGGCGCGCGTGCTCGCGCGCCTAGAGGATGAAGAAGTCGTGCGTCTCGATCTCACCGCGCCGGCCACGCCGACCAACCCCGAGTTGGCGGCGCTGGCACAACAGTATCGCATCACCCAAGCACTAGCCGTGACGCTGCGGCGGGGAGGAGAAATAATCGGCCTGCAGATCGCGGTGCAGCGCGGGCCAAGACCGCAGTTCGCCGAACAGCAGGAGCGCCTCGCCCGTGGTGTCGCCCAGCTCGCCTCGATGGCCTTGGAAAACGCCCGCCTGGTTGAAGAGCTGGAACAGGCCAACCGCGTCAAGTCGGAATTCGTCGCCGCCATGTCGCACGAACTGCGCACTCCGCTCAACATCATCACCGGCTACATCGGGTTGTTGCGCGACCAGGCCTTCGGCGCGCTCAGCGGAGAGCAGCCCGCAATCTTGGCCAAGGTGGACCAGAGCGCGCAGGATCTGCTCGAACTGATCGCCACCACCCTCGACTTGAGCCGACTGCAAGCCGGGCGCATGGCCGTGGCAATCTGCCAGTGTGATCCGGTATCACTATTGGCAGAGTTGGAAGACGAAACCCACCACCTGCAGCAGAAACCCGGGCTGCAATTCGCCTGGCAGGTACCCGGGGGCTTGCCCCGACTGCAGACCGACCCGTTGAAACTGAAAGTGGTGCTGAAGAACCTCATCACCAACGCCGTCAAGTTCACCGACCGCGGCAGCATAACCGTGGCGGCGGCGACCGCTGATGGCGGAGTCGGGTTTTCGGTGACGGACACGGGCGTGGGAATGTCCGCGGAGGTGCTGCCGATCATCTTCGAGCCTTTCCGCCAGGCGCACGGCCCGCTCAGCCATGGCCGCGGCGGGGTCGGGCTGGGGCTACACATTGCCAGCCGACTGCTCGAGCTGTTGGGCGGCAGCATCACAGTCGAGAGCGAGGTCGGGCGCGGCTCGACCTTTCGGGTGTGGGTGCCGCGGCAGTGGCAGCGGCTGCCGCAGTGAGCCGGCGGCGGTGAGCATGGTCGCGCAGAGGCCGGCGATATGCTAGCGGGTTCATCGTGTCGGCAAGCTGCGAGCTCTGTGAGTGTGCCCGAATCACACGCTGGTACGCGGAGTACCGGCAGCCGTTTGCTTTTGTGATAATCGATTGCGACTCGTGTGACGTGCCCATGGCCGTGCTCGGCGAACATCGCCGCGAGCCTGCGGTCGCCGAGCGCGAGTTCATGCGGCGCGCCCTGGCTGCCGTTGCCGACAGCAAGTACCGCCGGGGCTGGTTCTTTAACGACCACATGCGCCAAATTCCGCAGCACTACCACCTGCACGCGCGGCCATATCCGGCATGGTGGCCGCGTCGCCGCGCCGGCTAGCGCAGCTCAGCCGCTTGCCCGAACCGGGGCCGCTGACCTATACCAGCGGCGGCATGCAGCTCGAGGGTCAAATCGCGCTTGTCAGCGGCGGCGGCAGCGGAATTGGGCGGGCCATCGCCCGGCGGTTGGCAGCTGACGGCGCCCGGGTGGCGGTGGCAGACATCAATCTTGGCGCGGCCGAGGACACCGCCACGCTCATCGGCGACGCCGGCCGTACGGCCTTGGCGGTACAGCTCGATGTGACGGATTTCGCTTCGGTGCAGCGAGGCGTCGCGCACGTTGCCGGTCACTGGGGCGGCAATGTCCAGATCTTGGTGAACAACGCGGGCTGGGATCGCTTCGAGTGGTTCACCGAGAACACGCCGGAGCTGTGGCAGAAGGTCATCGCCATCAATTTGTCCGGGCCGATTCACTGCAGCCGCGCCGTACTCGACGGCATGATCGCTGCGGGCCGCGGTAAGATCATCAGCATCGGCTCCGACGCAGGCCGCGTCGGTGGCAGCGGCGAAGCGGTCTACTCGGCGTGCAAGGGCGGCATCATCGCCTTCACCAAAGCGTTGGCGCGCGAGGTCGCCCGTCATCGCATCAACGTCAACGTGGTCTGCCCGGGCCCGAGCGATACGCCGCTGTTGCAGCAGATCACCAGCGTCCCGCTGGGCAAGAAGATCATCGAGGCGACGGTTCAAAGCACACCGTTTCGCCGCTTGGTGGCGCCCGCCGAAGTCGCGGCCGCCGTCGCGTTTTTTGCCTCGGCCGATGCCGAATTCATTACCGGTCAGGTTCTCAGCGTCAGCGGCGGCCTGACGATGGTGGGGTGAGTGCGGTTGGCGCACCGGCGCGCGTCCCGATGGCCGCGCCGGACCGAATCTCGCCCGCGGCCCAAGGTCGAAAGTTCAAAGTCCAAAGTGGCGGGCAGAAATCCTGGCGCGGCGCGACGACTTCCCGAGAGTAAAGGGCGACAGCTGCGGCGTCAGCAGACCGGCTACGGGGGGTCTCAGGGCAGGCGGATGATGTCCGGCCGGTCGCTGGTGCCCTGGAAATGAAGGTTGGCGGCGCTGCTGTGACTGCCGTGTAAGTCAAAGTAGGCGCCGAGCAGACCGTGTCCGCCGGTGCCGACGCCGTGCACGCGCGTCTGCCCGACCAGCGACCCGGCCACGCCGACGTGAAAGATCGAGCGCGTCGGCTGCGTGGTGTCGATACCGGAGAGCGGGAAGGAGGCGTAACACTGCACGCTGGTGCTGGCTGAAAGGCGTTGCTCGAACTCGTTGAAGACCAGGAACTGCGCCGTGATCGGCGTCAGGTTGCGATCCTGCATGACGAAGTCTTCGCTGCACGGTACCAGCGCGAGTGCGCCGAAGATCGGGTCGCCGGTCACTGGGCTGGTGGCGCCGTCGAAGTAATGGTTGACGATCAAGGTGTGCGGGCAAGCGTTGTACTCCTCGCCGATCACCAGGGTATTGTCCCCGTTGTTGGCGCCCACTACTGCTTGAATCCCGATGGCGTTGTGGCGGGTTACATCGAGGCAGTCGCGGCAGACCTCTTCGATGGTCGCACTTCCCACCAGCACGTTGCGGTCAGTTGGGCGGTATTGCTCGTCGACCGCGATACACTTGAGTTCACCAATGAAGGGATCATCGTTCACCGGTGGTATGCGGGTGCCGGCGTTGCTGGCGCCGTTTGTGCCACGACGCGAGGTGCCGTTGAGCGGGATACAACGCTCGCCTGGGGTTTGTGTCGGCGTGCAGAAAGCCGAAAGCCCCTCGGATGCCAGCCAAGTCAACGGCTGCCTGGGGGTCAAGCGAACGTTGAAATCGGTTTCGCGCCACTGCGGCAGGCAAATTCCCCCGGGGCACTGGGCGCCGGAGAAACACACTTGCCCGGTCGTCGAGCAGCGGCCGGTGGCGTTGACGTAGAAGCAGCGCGCGATCACCGACTCGCTCGAGGTGTTACTCAGCTGTACCAGCGTATCGACGCAGTTGTCGCCGGCGACCAAGATCACGGGATAAACGACAATCGCCGCCGCGCTGTCGGAGGTGACGTCAGCGGCTGCGATACGCGAGCCGAGGAACAGGGCGAGCATGATCACCGAGCCCGGATGCATACGGCCAGCGCTGGCACGCCCGCGTATCTTGCTTGTCATCGCGCTATCACCGCCGCGGCAGGCTGCGCAGCACCCCGGTGACGCCGACGCAGGTCGGTGTCGGCGTCGGCTCCTGGTTGAAGTCCCCGTTCTGGCCGTTGGCTTCGGTGCTCGTCACCTCCAAGTTCGGCGAAACGGTGAAGCCCGTGGCCGCGGCGCCATAGCTGGTAGCTGTTCCCTGCCCGGCCACGAACACAATCATCTGACACGAGGCGGGATTGGAGCAGTTGCCTTGCAGGAGAAAACCGTCGGCCGTGGTTTGCGGGTTGGTCACCGACGCCCCGACGCTGCCGACCTGCGAGCCCTGGGTGTCATCGAGCGTCACAGTCTGATTGTCTACCTCGCCGGCGTCCACGTCCGAGACGTTCGTCGAACCGCTCGGGAGCGGGAAGACCATTGTCGCACCGCTGACCGTGCAACCACCGGGGCTGCGTGACACCGATGCCAGATCCATCGCCGCCGGCACGCCGCCGCTGGCGACAGTTACATTCGCCAAGGGTTCTTGGGTCTCGCCGCCGCCGAGCGGCAACGCCGGGTCGGCGCTGACCTTGCGCAGTCCTCCCGGCAGCGTCAGAACGCCCTTGCCGCCGGCCGCGTTAGGGTCGAAGTTGGTTGCACACGACACCGTGTTGTCGCTGAAGCCGCTCAAGACGGCCGTCCGCATCCGGCCGGGGAGCAACGAGCCCTGGCCTGCCGACACCGCCGTCAGCACCGTGCCCGGAGCCCCGGGCGTCTCGGTGCAAGTGTTGGCGTTGCCGCCGGTCAGCGCCACGCTGGTGACCTGGGTGCCGATGCTGCCGGAACCGGTCTTGATGATCATGTACACGTGATTGTCTTGCGAGGCACACAGCTCGACTGTCAGCGCCCAACTCCCGCCGGCCGCCGCCACCAGCGCCGCTGCCACCAGCGCAAGGCACAAGCCGCCGAGCCCGGCAGCACGGCCCTCGGCGCGTCGTTCCAACTTCAGTCGCTTGCACCAATTCTGCATGGCTGCCCCGTTTCGCGTCGCAGCGAGGTACGGCACCGCGCAACCGCATTCCGATGTTCTGGCTACTACTCCCGTGCGGCGCTCGCGTCAATCGGAAAAGTCGAGTCGCGTACCCAGGGTGTGCGACAAATCTGTGGGTAACGTGCAGCCGACCGGGCAAATCCTCACCAGTCTGACAGTACTGTGTACTGTCAGGCCGAGGCCCATGGCCGAAAGGGACGCAATTTGTCATTCCCGCGAAAGCGGGAATCCACGGCACCGGCTCGCTACGACCCGCCAAACGCCAAACTGGATTCCCGCTTTCGCGGGAATGACGGCCATAACACCGAACAGGATCAGGGTCGGCACCACGTTACCCACAAATTTGTCGCGCACCCGCCGTAATCGTATCAGCCGGCCAGGTTTTCAACTGCCACTGCTTGGCCGGCCTGGCTGGCGTGGTAGCAGGCCTCGGCAATGGCGACCGCGCGCAAGCCCTCTGCCAGCGGGATCGGTAGCGGGCGCGCCTGGCGCAAGACGGCGGCAAAGTCGCGTACCACTTCACACACGGTCATGGCAGTCGGTCCCACCGGTAGTGGAGTCACACTCGTGCCCTCGATGCGATACGCCAGGCGCAAGACGTGATCGCCGATCAGCTGCCCGCGTTCGCCGCTCACCTCGATCCCGCCCGAACGGCTGTTGGTGGCGCGTGAGCCGACGACCGAGGCCAGCACGCTACCGCCGCGCATGCGAATGGCCGCGGCAAAGTTATCTTCGGTTCGCCGCGTCACCACCGCGCTCATCTCGCAGCTGACCCGTTCGGCCTCTAAGCCGGTGAGCACCCGCAGCAAGTCGAACATATGCACCCCGGTGTGCAGCACCATGCCGCCGCCCGAGGTCGCGGGCTGGTCGAGCCAATCCAGCGGCGAGGGCTCGAAGCGCTGACTCAGGCGCACGGAGTGGATCGCGCCCACCGCGGGCAGCGCCGTGCGGATGGCGTTGACCACGGCGTTGTAACGCAGCGTCTGCGCCACCATGATCGGCACGCCGGTGCCGCGCGCGAGGGCGAGCAACTCGCGCCCCACGCCAAGATTGATCGCTGCCGGCTTCTCCAGCAGCAGCGGCCGGTTGGCGGCGGCCGCCGCCGCCACGATGTCGCGGTGCAATGCCGGCGGGACCGCGGCAATCACCGCCTCGACGTCTGGCGCGGCAATCAACTCGCGGTAGTCGCTGTAAGCGCGGCAACCGAACTCGGCCGCCAGCGCCCGCGCTTTGGCCAGATCGCGCCGGGCGAGCGCGGCCAACTGCACCTCCGGCAGGTCATCCCGGATGTGCCGGGCGTAACGCTGGCCATGCTTGCCTACGCCGATGAGCCCAACCCGCAGTGGAGTCATACAGTCAGAATGTGCCTTGTGCGGGGGGGCAATGGCAAGATCGCAAGCAACCGCGGCGGCGGCCGTTACCACTCGGCGCGAACGATGCGCTGGTAGATCTTGGGCAACTCCTTCGGCAGCGTGGCGATGTCCTCGATCACCAAGTAGCGCGATTGGTCGCACATCTGGCGCAGGTAATCGTGCCCGGCGCGGTCCACGGTGATGCAGAAGGGCGTGATACCGGCGCTCTCGGTCTCGCGCAAGGCCACGGTGGTGTCGCGAATACCGTAGACGTTGCTGCGCCGATCCTGGCCGTAATCGAAATCTTGCGGGAAGCCGTCGCTCAGCAAGATGAGGTGCTTGGAGCGGGAGTGGACGGCCTGCATCTTTTCGACGGCGTGGCGCAGCGCGGTGCCCATGCGGGTGCTGCGCTTGGGCTCGATGGCGCCGATGCGGCCCTTGACCGCCGGGCTGAGGGATTCGGTGAACGACTTCACCAGATAGAATTCGACGTTGTTGCGGCCCTGGCCGGAGAAGCCGTAGATGGCGTAAGCGTCGCCGATCTCCTCCAGCGCTTCGGCCATGATGACCAGCGCCTCTTTGGTGACGTCGATGATCCGGCGTCCGGCCCGCGCCGGACGCGGGCGGGCGGCGGCTTGCCAGCCGTCGCTGTCCGCCGGCTGCCCGGGCGCCGGTTGCTCGAGCGGCTCGTCGGTCGAGGCGCTCATGTCGAGCAGAAACAGCGTCGCCACGTCGCGCTCCTCGCGCTTGCGCGCGACGTACAACTTGCTCGATGGCGAGCGGCGCGCCTTGGCTTCGACGCGGGCATTGACGGCGGCGTTGAGGTCGAAATCCTCGCCATCCTCCAGCCCGCGCACGACCCGGTACATCTCCGGGCGGATGCGCTGAAATTGCTGGCGGATGCCGGGGATCATGCTGGCGTACTGGCTCAAAGCGCCGTTGAAGAACTCGCCGCCGTCGCCGTTGAGGCTGATTTCGCGCAACTGGCACCAGCGCGGGCGGTAGTCGCCGATGTGGTAGTCCCACTCGTCGTAAAGGAACGCCGGCCCGGCGGCGGTCTTCTCCAGCCATTTCTTGGCACTGCCCTTGCCACGCTCGGGATCACCCAGTAGCCGGCGCAGCGCTTCGAGTTGCTCGGCGGGCACCTTGCCCATGAGATCGGTGATGTACAACCCGATCCCGTCCGTGTCCTCGCCCTCGCCCGGCTTGATTTGAAGCTTCACTCCTTGTTCCAGCAGTTGGCGCAGCTGCTCGAGTGACATCGGCTGGCCGGTACCGCCCAAGTCGTCGGGCGAGTTATCCAGCTGAAAGGGCTCGTGCTCGGGCAGCTCGCCGCTCGGTTCGGGCGTGCCGATGGCGGCGGTGCGCTGGACTTCGGCACCCGGAGGCAGCTCCGAGTCGTCGTCGTAGTAGGGATCGAGGATGGTAGCGCCCGAAAACTTATCGAGGATGAGGCCGCCGAACTCGAACTGCTCCGCTTCGTTACGCCGGCGGGGCGCGTTGGGATCGAGCAACTGGGCCGTGAGGGTTTCGGCCACGCGCAGCGCGTCGCCACCGCTGGCCCCGGCCGCGCCCAACGGGGCCAGGCACGGGAGGATGATCGGGGCCGTGCTTTCGAGCCACGCCGGCACTGCCTCGATGCCGCCGCCGCTGAGCGCCAGTGCGAGCACGCCGTCGAGCACGGCCCCAGCGTCGGCCGGCGGCGCCGGCTCCCGGCTCCAGCGTTCGAGCAGGCGGTCGCCGGCCCAGCGGAACTCCGGCGCCAGCCCCGGGTACTCGGCGACTAGACGGCGGGCGATGCGATAACCTTCGGTGAGCAGAAACAACTCTTCGAGCAGCTGCGGCCGGTCCTCCTGCCGCAAGTAGGCGACCAACGCCTCTGACGGATTGGCGCCCGCCAACACCGGCGCGAAGTCATAGGTCCCGAACTCGCGCCGCCCCGCCAGCCACGCTGCCAGCACGCGGAAGAGCCGAGCGTTTTCCTCGTGCGTCGGCAAGCGGTCGATGCGCAGCGGCAGAGCCACCTCGTTCTCAGCGGGGAACTCTTCGAGCGGCAAGCGCAGGGAGAAGGCGTCGATGCTGTGGATGCTGGCCGAAGTGCCGCTGAGCATCTGGATCAGCTTTCGAAGCACCCCCTGTACCTCCTCCAGTGCCACACCGGTCGAGCCGGCGCGCAGGATGTTCAGGCTAGTGCGCGATTCGAGGGCGAAGTAAGCCAAGCCGACGTCAGGGCTGTCGCGCGCCAGCTCGAGGCCGCGCTTGACCCACTCAGCCACGGCGGTGGCGGGACTCTCCTCGTAGGCCTTGGGCAGGCTGCGCAACACGGCCGGCACCGCTCGCGGAAAATCCTCCGCGACCCGCTGCGCCAGCAGCAACGCCGCCGCTCGCTGGACCGCCGGCACATCCAGCACCACGGCGCCGAGCACCGGGATCAGCTCTTCGATCGAACCGGACAGCGCCCGCCCGGCGCGCTGCAACACCGCCAGCAGTTGGCTGCGGGGCGCGGCCGGAACGCGCCGCAACGCCCGCGCTGTGTCGCGGTAGAAGGTCACCGCCGCTTTGGGGGCATCGGCCGCCAGACTCAAGGCGCAGCGCAGCCAGGCCGAGCGGTCGGCGTCGGACCAGCGCTGCACGCCCGCCGGCAGTGCCGCGAAGAACTCCGCTTCCTTCGTCACCCGGCGCACGGCGGCGCCCAGGCCGGCCCACAGGGAATACTGCTCCGGGCTCAGCACCGCCAGCGCCTGCGGTGCACCGCCGAGATAGGCTTGCGCTAGAAACTCGCCGTGCCAGCCGTGCTGCGTGTGCAGCCGGGTGGCCACCGTGGCCCAGGCCTGCAAGCGCTCGAACGCAACCACTGACAGCAGCGGGGCGGTGGTCTCACAGAAGATTGCCGCCAACTTGCGCGAGGTGGCAGCCAGTGTGGCGGCGAGCGCGGCCCAGCGCTCGAGCCCGGCCAGCCCGAGCGTGCGCGCGGTGGTGATCTTGATGTCGAAGTAGGCGATCGCGCCCTCGCGGACTACCGGTTCCTGCGTCGCCAGTCGCTCCCCGATGACCACCCAGCGCGTAAAGTCGCGGCCGAAGGCGCGGTAGGCTTCGGCCGCGTGGCAATAGAAGCGCTGCGCCAGCAGCGCCGATTCCCGCGCCAGCCGGTCGCCGATGGCGAGTATCTCCTCGTGCGCCGGCGCCCCGAGCGCCAAGCCGCGCTGGCGCGCGCTCTTGCCGGCGGGGCTGCTGAGTAGGTGAGTTTCGTACCAGAGTTGGCGCATGCACGTGTCGCCGTGACTGCCAGCGCGTCAGTCGCGCGCCGGCGAAGTGCTGAGCGGCGCGCTTACGAACCGGCGAGCGGGCTCACGGAAAGATCGCCGCCGCCAGCTCCTCAATTGCGCGCTGGCTCTCGTGATCGTCGGTGAGCGACTTGCTCACCGCCACACCGCAGGCGCGCCGGGGCGGGACGCCCTGGCCGATCAACTGCGCGGCGTATATCAGCAGGCGCGTGCTCACCCCTTCTTCGAGGCCGCTGGCTTTGAGGTGGCGCACTTTCTCGCCCAATTTCGCCAACTCCATCGCCTGCTCGATTGCCAACCCGCTCTCGTGCGCGATCACCTGCGCCTCCTTGTCGCGCGGGGGATAGTCGAAGTCGATGGTGACGAAGCGCTGGCGGGTGGAGTGCTTGAGGTCCTTGAGTACGCTTTGGTAGCCGGGGTTATAAGATATCACAAGCAGGAAGTCAGGGTGGGCTTCGAGGATCTCTCCCTTCTTGTCGATCGGCAGGATGCGGCGATGATCGGTGAGCGGATGGATGAGAACGATGGTGTCCTTGCGCGCCTCGACGATTTCATCGAGGTAGCAGATCGCCCCCGCCTTGACCGCCTGGGTGAGCGGCCCGTCGATCCACACCGTCTCGTCGCCCTTGATGAGGTAGCGGCCGACCAGATCGCTGCCGGTGAGATCCTCGTGGCAAGCCACGGTGATCAGGCTCGGCGCCTCTTCGGCATTGCCGTTGGCAGCGGCGCCGCGCAGCACGTGGGCCATGTGCTCGATGAAGCGTGTCTTGCCGCAGCCGGTCGGTCCCTTGAGCAACACCGGCAGGCGGCACTCATAGGCGGCGGAGAAGATGGCGACCTCGTCGCCGATGGGCAGGTAGTAGGGCTGGTCACTCACGCGGGAGAACTCCACTCGGTCAAGCTGACCGGATTGTAGGGACGGGATGCAGCTAAAGCAATTACGGGCTGCGCCGGGCAGCGGCTTGGTTGCCGGGGCGCACTGGGGCGGCATCGTCGCTGAAGAATTGGTGAAAAGCCGGCGGCAGCTCGTGGAAATCCGGTAGCCGCTCCAACTGTGCCCCGGGATCGACCGAACTGTAGGTGTTCCAGAACAGCAAGGTTCGGCCGCGGTACGCGGGCGCCCGCGCCAGGTGCAGCAGCGCAGCGGCGCACTTGGCGGTGTAGGTGGTCTCCAGCTGCAAACCTTCAATATCGGCCGCTAACCGCTGTGCCGCTTCAGCTTCGGCGGACGGCGCGCCGTAGCCCGCCCCGCAGAACTCGGTCACTATCGTTAGGTCGGACGCACTGACGGTGACATCGGGGATCTCCGGTGCCAGCCGCCGCAACCGCCGCTGCGACGCCCGCGCCAGACGTGCCAGTCGTCGGGCCGAGGGCGGCAGGATGTCGGTCACCAGCACGCCGACCACCCGGCTGCGCAGGCCCGCCAGCTTCAGTCCCAGCATCAATCCGGCCGCCGTGCCACCGCTGCCGAGAGGAACGAAGATGGCGTCGGGCTCGGGCACTTCGGCGCGCTCGACTTGCTCGGCCAGCTCCAGTGCGGCGTTGACGTAGCCGATGGTACCGAGCGCCGAAGTGCCGCCGGTAGGAATGACCTCAGGGCGGTCGCCGTTGAGCCACCCGCGCGCATAGAGACGTGCGGCGCTGGCAGCAACACCAGCCACGGTGGGGGCGTAGTGGAGTTCGGCCCCGTATGCGTAATCGAGCAGCAGGCAGCGGCGCACGTGCGCGGTAACGGGCTGGCGCAGCAAGACCAGGATCGTGCGCAGCCCGGCCACGCGCGCGCCAATGGCGGTGGCGAGCCCATGGTGCGTGCCGATCCCGCCGAACGTCATCACCGAGCGCCGGCCGCGCTGCCGGGCTGCGCCCAGCAGCAGCTCGAGCTTGCGCGGCTTGTTGCCGCCGTACAGCACGCCGCTCTGATCGTCGCGCTTGATCCACAGCCGTTCGATGCCCTGCGCCCGCCCGAGCCGCTCCAGCTGCTGCACCGGCGTCGGTAGTGCGGTCAGCGCCACGCGCGGCAAGCGGCCGGCGAGTTGCGGGAAACGGCGTTCGAGCGCCAG
This sequence comes from Deltaproteobacteria bacterium, assembly GCA_016210005.1. Lineage (NCBI taxonomy): Bacteria > Pseudomonadati > Myxococcota > Myxococcia > Deltaproteobacteria bacterium. Next base: position 17,583 of record JACQVA010000126.1, read on the forward strand.
TTCGGTCACGGCCATGGGCGGGCTGTTTCGTTGGGTGGTCGGGCAGCGGGTTGCGGGTGCCAGCTAGAAGACAACTCACGCCCGCCGCAGCTCTTGCACCGCCCCGGCATCGCCGACCAGCACCCGATCGGCAATGCCCAGAAACAGTCCGGTGCCAATCACCCCGGGGATCGCGGTGACCGCCGCTTCGAGGGCCGCGGGCGCGTCGAGCGGCGCGATGCGGCAATCGAGGATGTTGTTGCCGCCGTCGCTGACGAAAGCGCTGCCGGCCTGTAAGCGCAACTCCGGCCGGCAGCCCAGCTCCACCAGACGCCGCTTGCAGAACGCCAGCGCGAACGTGATCACCTCGACCGGCAGCACGCCCCGGCTACCGAGCACGGGCACCAACTTCTCGCGGCCGACCAGGATGATCTCGGTGCGCGAGGCGGCCGCGACGATCTTTTCGCGCACCAGCGCCCCGCCGTAGCCTTTGATGAGATTCAACTGCGGATCGACCTCGTCGGCCCCGTCAACCGTCACGTCGATAGCTTCGGTGTCCTCCAGCCCGATCAGTGGAATGCCCAGCTGGCGCGCCGCGGTGGCGGTGGCCTCCGAGGTCGAGATGCCCTGCACCCGCAGCCCCTCTCGCACCCGTGCGCCGAGCGCGTGCACGAACGCCAGCGCCGCGCGCCCGGTGCCGAGACCGACGATCGCCTGATCCGCAACAAAGTCGAGCGCCCTCTGGGCGATCGCGGCCAAGGCCGCGTCTGCTGCTGCACGGTTCTCCATCGAGTGGTTACCTCACTTCGCCCGTGACGGACGCTAACGGTCCTCGCGGGTGTTCTTGATGCCAGCCCATCTCGTGTCGCTCCTGACCTCGGCTAGCACGCGGCGGGCGCACAGCTCAAGCGTTGGCTCACGGCGGTACGGCAATGGGTGTGCGACAAATCTGTGGGTAACGTGCAGCCGACCGGGCAAATCCTCACCAGTCTGACAGTACTGTGTACTGTCAGGCCGAGGCCCATGGCCGAAAGGGACGCAATTTGTCATTCCCGCGAAAGCGGGAATCCAC
>JACQVA010000127.1 GCA_016210005.1 Deltaproteobacteria bacterium
ACGGCGAGCATGCCGCCGTCACCCCAGTTCACGGTCACCATCACGGTGTCGCCTGACACCGTTGGGGTAACCGTTTCGACCCAGTTCGTGTCCAACGCGCAGGTGGCGCTGATCGTCGGCGGCGGGTCGGCGGCATAGACGGTTACGCTAACCGACTTAGTGTTGGAGCTGTACTCGACGCCATCCTTGACCGTCAGCGTCACCGTTCTGGTGCCGGCGCTGCCATACGGGTGCGAGGTGGAGACGCCCGAGCCATAGGCAGCGCCGTCACCCCAGTTCCACTCGTACAAGCAGCTGCCGCTGACACAGGACGATGCCGCGGCGTTGACGTTGACCGTCAGGCCGCTCGTTGTGTAGCCGAAGCTCACATAAGGTTTGGTATGGTGGATATCCGCGGCGAAGCTCTTCGCCGCGGCTTCGGTCATGGCGCCGTTGCCCACATAGCTGCCCATGCTCGAGTCATGGCACTTGCCGCAGGCGTATTTCACCGAGAGCGCGTTGGTGGCGACGTTGACGGAGTCGCCGTTGACTCTCGTGATGGTGGTTGCCGCCGGGTTGATCTTGAAGATGTGCGTCTTCACATCACCCATCCGGCCCCAGGCCCCGTCCGGCGATTCGTTGGTCGCCGACTTCGTCGCCTCAGCCATGTGGCAGTCGACACAGGTGGTGTCAGCCATCGGGTATTTCAGCGTCTTGCCCGGGTGGCAGCTATCGCAGGAGACGACCGCACCCCTTTCCTCCGGCGACTCGTCGTTGTCGCTGATGTTCAAGGCCGCTGCGACGACCCCTGTCACTTTGTGTGACCGCGTGTGCGGCTCGTGGCAGTCCACGCAGTCGCGTGAGGCATGGGCGCCGTCGAGCTTGCAGACTTCCCCAGCCTCACATACGCCGTCGTTGTCGCCGCCGGCGGCCCCGTTGTCCTCGATCTTCAGGCCGACTAGTTCGTTGTACTGCTCGTGGTGTTGAATGTAGTCGCCGGATATCTTCGCCCCGTTGGTAAGAATAGCGGGGTTTGCATCACCGCCGCACTCTGCCCCCTGGCCGGCGGTGTTTTCCGCCCTGATGTGGCACTTACCGCAGGCGTCTTTCGATGTACTGAGGCCCATGTTGTTCCCGGACGGGTCCTTGACGTGATTCACGCCCGTGCCGTGGCAGGCCTCACACTGCACGCCAGTGAGGGACCAGGAGCTATAGAATCCGCCGTGGTTCGCCACCGGGCTCATGCCGGTGCTAGCCCAGGGCTCGGTTCGGGCCGGTGAGAGATCGGTCCCCGGATCGGTGTAGCAAGAATATCCGGAGGTCGAGACGATGCCGTTGGTGTTGTGACAGATAGCGCACTCGTACTTCTTGGACTGACCCGAAGAGGAGCCGTAGGTGGACCAGTCGGCCCGTTTGCTCGCGGGATCGAGAGTCGGGTCGGCCGCCAGCATGTTGAACTGGGCGGCGTAGCCACCGACCAACGAGGCGGCGGACCAGACGTATCCGCTCTTGTCGTCACCGGTGCTGTCTTTGATTCCCCACCTGGCCTTCCAGCCGAAGCCGCCGATCACATAGTTCACGGCGGCCCAGTCAAGCTTGCCGTCGCTGTCGCTGTCGATCTGGCTCGTTGGCACGCTGGCATCGGCATTGAGCGCGGCGACGGACACGATCGTATTGTCCCCGCTGCTGGTGAGCAGAGCCGAAAGCGGGTCCGAACTGCCAGTCGGGGTTGCCCCGGCGGTCATCCTGACCTTGTACGGATGCCCGGACTTGGTGAATTCGTCGTACTCCGCGGCATGGCAACCGGCGCAGGTGGTGGAGCCGACATAACCGCTGTCGATGCCCGTCACGTTGTGATAGCCGGTTGACTCCGTCTGTGCCGTCGCCTCGTCCGTCGGGCCGGCGATGACGGAACCGTAGATGTTGCTGTCGTGGCACTTACCGCAGGCGTACTTGGGCGTGATGTAGTTCTGCGCCACGTTAGTGAAGCCATTGCTTCGCACAATGCTCGATCCCGTCGGATTGATGTCGAAGATGTGGGTCTTCAGATCGCCCTTGCGGCCCCAGCCCGCCGTCGAGTAGTTGATAGCCGTCTTCGTAGCCTCGGCCATGTGACAGTCGACGCAGGTAACGGAGGCATGATCGCCATGCTTTCCGGTCGGGTTCGCCAACGCACTGGCCGCGTCCGCATCCGCCTGCGCCTTGTGACAGTCGGCGCACTGTTTTCGGATCGCACCGGGCTCCGGATTGGTGTTGTCGCCAGTGATGCCGAGGGCCGTTGCCACTGCTCCGATGACGCCCACGGCGCGCTTGTGGGGGTCGTGGCAGGTGACGCAGGTCAGCGACTGGTGGACGCCGTCCTCACTCAAGCCGTGCATCTCGTTGTACTGTTCGTGATGATTGATGAAGGGATCGGCGATCTTGGCGCCGTTGGTCAGGATGGCTGGATTCGCATCCCCGCCGCATTCGGCACCGGTGCCGGCGGTGTTCTCCGCGCGGATGTGGCACTTGGCGCAGATCTCGACGCCGCCGGACAGCGTAAGTACGCTTTGCGTGACGGAAGCACCCGCGTCCGCGTGCCCGGTACTACCGGCGTTGCTGCCCTTGCCGTGACAGGCCTCGCACTGGACGCCGTCGAAGGTCCACTGGCTTCTGTAGCCGCCGATCTTGCAGGCTTCACCGGTCTCACAAACGGTGTCGTCGTTGCCGATGCCGTCGCCAGCGATTTCCTCGAGTTCCATGCCCGGGTTCGTCAACAATGGCTCGGAACGGTTGGAGGTGAGGGGGTCGGTGTAACAACTGTAGCCGTAGGTAAAGATCGACCCGTTCGTCTGGTGGCAGGTGGCGCATTCGTTCTTCTTGTCCGTATTCGCGTTGTATGCGGACCAGGAGCCGTTCTCGAGGTTGTACTGGCTGGTTCCGGTCCAGACATAACCCGTCTTCACAGCGGCGGGGTCATTCACTCCCCATCGGATCTTCCAGCCGTAGCCGCCGATCGCATAGTTGATGGCCGACCAGTCGAGATTCAAACTCCCGTCGCAGACAATGAGTCCATCGCCGCAATCCTCACCCAGCGTCAACGTGTCCAGGCCCAAGCCGGGCGGCCTCGGAAACAGGCCCGTGAGGGGGTCTGTGGGGAGGGAGCCGCCGGTGTGCCGGTACTTGTAAGGGTGGCCGGTCTTCTGGAAGCTCATCTTGTTCGTCGCCGCAGAGCCGTCATGGCAGGTCAGACACGCGGCGGTGCCCACATAGCCGCCGTCGATGCCGCTGGCATGCGCCGACGCGGCGAGGAAGACGAACAAACACGCCGCCATGTAGTGGACTGGCGACAGCTTCTTGCTCGGTTTCTTCATGATGCCTCTCTCCTTTTCGCCTTCCTTCAGACCTCTCACAGTCGCCCGATCGGAGACTCGGACGCCATCCGATGGAGCGCTCGGGCCACAACCACCGCCGACCTTGCCCCGCAGCGCCTCACCGCAAGACACGTGCCTTGGCCATCGCGCAAACCGGCGTTGCGAGCACGCCGCCCGAACCGAAACGTTTGTCACGTAGCTGTGACAGATAAGGAGATTGAAAGAACCGCTCTCGATGCAGAACTTCGGCGCATAGCGTGTCACATCGATGAGACGGCTGAGGTTCCGATTCACACCGACGTGACAGATGGCTGTGTACCGCGAAAGGCCTTGGGGTTGAGGCTGTGCTTCTTGAGCAGGCGGTACAGGGTGCCGCGAGGAAGCTGCGCCTCGCGCGCCGCAGCGGCAACGTCCCCGCAGTGGCGCTCAAGCAGGCCCGCAATAAACTCTCGTTCAAACGCAGCTAATCGCTGCATTCGCAAGGCAAAGAAGCCTCCTGGCCGTTGGCCTGAGTGGCTGGGATCATTCGCGGCTGGCGCTTGATTACCGGCAAGGGAAACATCATCGAGGATCATCGCCATACTCACTTGGGCAAGCTTGGGTCACTTCCAAGCCGCAAGCTCCGTGCCGAGCAGTTGCACGCGATGACAGGGCACGACGGTTGCTGCCACGACGTGCAAAAGGCGCCCGACGAAGCCTGAAGGTTAGGTTGCCAGGGCGAGGGCGGGTCTATCTCCGCTCGCTCGTGACGAGAGGGAACGATGGCGAAGGTGCTCGTGATTGACGACGAACCAATGATTCTCTGGCCAATCCAGCAAGTGCTGGGCGCCGCTGGCCATCAGGTCTGCGTCGCCGAGAGCGCGGCGCAAGGGTTGAGGTTGTTTCAAGAACAGCGTCCCGACGTGATCCTTCTCGACATACGGCTGCCCGATGTAGATGGTCTAACGATCTTGCGACGGATCGTTGCTGAAGGCGGACCACGAACCGCCGTGATCATGATGACTGCCTTCGACGACTGGGGTGCGAACCGGAGCGCGGCCATGAGTCTGGGTGCCGCCGCATACCTCGCCAAGCCCTTTGATTTCGAGAAGCTCGACACGATAGTCCGAAAGACGCTCGCGGCGCAGCCAGGTGCGGATCGCCCAGGCCGATGACGTGACCCGGCGCACCCCCTAGTGAAGCTCGCTCTCCGCCGCGGCCCCGGGGTTTAGCATCGAGGCGCACGAGACGCGGGCACGCGGTGTCGTTCCGAGCGCGCCTGTGATAATTGGCCTGCGCGGCAGATGTGGCGCCTATTCATCAAGCGTGGAGTTAGCGAGGGTGAGGCCGGCGGCATTGCCCCCGAGGCCCACTGGTTCATTTCAACCCGTTGGGCCGCCGTAGCGGTCGGGACCATCGTGTCCCTGGTGGCAGGCGCCTACGGCGTGCTGCCGCCGGACGTCTTGGCGCGCCTGCTCATTACCATCGCCGGCTCGGCAGGATTGAACATCGGCTTCGCCATCATGGCGGGCCACGAAGCGTGCAAGCCCTACCTGCTGGCGCTCCAGATGTACGCCGATCTCGCGATCCTGACGATCCTGCTGCACCTCACCGGCGGGGTCGAGAATCCGCTGTGCTTATCGCTCCTGATCCACGTGGCCCTCGGCGGTATCCTGCTCTCACGGCGGCAATGCTACCTGGTCGCCACCGCTGCCAGCGTGATGTTCATGCTGATGGCGTGGGGCGAATGGTCGGACCTCTTGCACCACTATTTCGTTCCTGCCTTGCCGCACGGAGAGCCGGGGTGGAAGGCCGATGCCGCGCAAAACACTTTCTATGTGGCTGGCCTCACCAGCCTGCAAACGGCACTGTTCTTCTTCGTGGCCTACATCGTCACCACTTTGGTAGAGCGCGCGCGCTTCCAAGAGCGCCGGCTCGAAGCCCTGGCGGCGCAGGCGCGGGCCGAGCGCCGACTACTGGAGCAGGCCCTCCAAACCACCGGTACAGCGCTACGAGTCAGCGGCTCGAACCTGCGCTCTCGCTGGATGAATGGCCGCTGGCAAGAATGGTTCGGCACCGGCGATTCCGGGGGCTTGCCGCTTGACCGGGGTTCGGACCGGCTCCGCAGTGGCCTCGCAACCGCGGGCGGCATGCCCGTCGCCGCCGAGATCTCGCAAGCGATTGAGTGCCGGAGCGTGGCGCCGGACGGGATTCGCGTTACTGAAGTCGTCTTGCCGTCGGGAAAAGCAGCCCCGGGCAATGCCCGCAGCGGTCGGCATGACCGCGTCTTTCGTGTCACAATCGCTCCGTTAACCAGCGGCGACGGCCCGGCCGGTGAGTTCGTCGAGTTGGCGCAGGAGATCACCGAGCAGAAGCAGGCTGAAGCCCAAATGATGCGCGCCGCCAAGCTGGCGGCGGTGGGTGAACTGGCCGGCCATGTCGCCCACGAGGTCAACAACCCCATCGCCATCATCAGCGCCAAGGGGCGATTGCTCTTGCAAGACCACCGCGACGAGATGTCGGCCAAGACCGCGGCAGAGGTCAACAAGATCGTGGAATTTGCCGACCGCGTCGCCCGCATCGCCCAGGGGCTGCTTTCCTATTGCCGTCCGTCCGCCGCCGTTCGCACTCCGATCAGCATCCACGCGCCCATTCGTAAGGCCCTGTCGATGATCGAGGAGCGCGCAACCAGCGGCGGCGTGCGCATCGACGAGCGTTTCGGCCAGGCGAGGCCGACGATCCTCGCCAACAGCTCCGAGATGGAGGAGATCTTTCTCAACCTTTTTCTCAACGCCCTCGATGCCATGCCCGCCGGCGGCGTGCTGACCATCGCCACGGCCGGCCCGGACGACCACCGCGGTGAGCCGGCGGCTCCGGCCACACTCGCGCCGGACGGCGCCGCGGCGCCGTCCGTTAGCGTGGTCATCGAAGACACCGGCCACGGCATTGCCGAGGAGGTTCGCAACGAGATCTTCGAGCCTTTCTTCACCACCAAGGAAGCCGGACGCGGTACTGGTCTCGGCCTGGCGATCTGTCTCGGCATTGTCCGCAATCATGGCGGCACCATTGCGGTCGACAGCGAAGTTGGACGCGGCACCAGGTTCACGGTCAAGCTTCCGGCCCACATGCCGAACGAGAGCGTGGATACGCAGTATGTCTAGGGAGCGAGTCCTCATCGTAGACGACGAAGAAGGCATGCTCGAAGTCTGCGCCGATATCTTGGGCAAGCTGCCTGAGACGACCATCACCCTTGAGCGGAGCAGCCGCCAGGCCGCCGAGCTGTTGGCCAAGAACAGCTTCGATCTGCTGATCACGGACATCCGCATGCCCGAAATCACCGGCGTCGAACTGCTCCGGATCGCACGCGAACGCGATCCCGACATTCCGGTCCTGATGCTGACCGCGTTCCCGGCCGTAGAGACGGCCGTCGAGAGCATGAAGCTGGGCGCAGCCGACTACATCACCAAGCCCTTCTTGCCGGACGATCTGCTGGTCACCGCCCGTCGCTTGCTGGACGAGCGCCGCTTGCGCCAGGAGAACACGCTGCTCGGGCGCCAAGTGGAGCGGCCCTATTGCTTCGACGAGATCATCGGTACCAGCCCGGCGATGCAAGTGGTCTTCCAGAAGATCCAGCGGGTCTCCGCCACCGACGCCGACGTCCTGATCCTGGGCGAAACCGGAGCGGGGAAGGAGCTGGTCGCGCGCAGCATTCACCGGCACAGCCTACGGAGCAACGCACGTTTCGTGCCGGTCGACTGCGGCGCGATTCCGGAGAACCTGTTGGAGAGCGAGCTCTTCGGTCACGAGCGCGGCGCCTTCACCGGCGCGCACATGCGCAGCCTCGGGCTCCTGGAACTGGCCGACGGCGGCACCTTCTTCCTCGACGAAATCGGCGAGTTGCCCCTGTCCCTGCAAGCCAAACTGCTGCGGACTCTACAAGAGCGCAAGTTCCGCCGTGTCGGCGGCAAGGAGGAGATCGCCGTTAACGTACGCGTGATCGCCGCCACCAATCGCGACTTGGCGGTCGAGATGCGCGAGCGGCGCTTCCGCGATGACCTCTATTATCGTATCAACGTGGCCCGCATCGAGATCCCGCCGCTGCGCGAGCGCCCCGACGACATTGCACTGCTGATCAATCACTTCGTCGAGCGCTACGCCGGCGAGATGGGCAAGTCCCACGCCACGGTCGATCCGGCGGTGAGCGAAGTGCTCTCGCGCTACCGTTGGCCCGGCAACGTCCGCGAATTGCAGAATGTCGTTAAACGCACGCTGACGATGAGCCACCGTGCCGTCATCTCGCTCGACGACCTGCCCGACGAGATCGTCATCCAGGCCCACGAGCTAGCTGAAGAGAATCACGGCGGGTTCTTCCAGCTGCGGGCGCAGCGGGTGATGGCCTTCGAGAAGGAATACCTCGCGGAGCTGCTCGAACGCTGGCAGGGCGACGTCTCGCGCGCCGCCCGCGAAGCCCGCCTGCCGCGCGGTACGCTCTACCGGCTACTGAAGAAGCACGATCTTAACGCCGACGACTTCCGCGCCTGATCGCCGCCGTGCGTTCCTGGATCGCCGCGGCCACGCCCCGAAACGGCAGTTCGATCACGAGCTGCTTGGCCCGGCGGCTGGCCGGCGGCGCTCGGCAATGGAGGTGGGGCCGAGCAATGTCGACGGCAGGTTGATGGTGCCGCCGATGTTGGAGTACGGATAGTGACGCGCGTTCACATGAGCGTGTACTGGCACACCCAGGCCGTCGTGAATTTCGTAGTCGAGGGAGAGCGGGCCGAGGCTGCTCAAGATCGCTTGGAGCAGATCGGCAAGCGTGTGCAGCTGCGCGGCCGGCAGATCGACTACCCGCCCGCGATAGCTCGGAAGCACGATCTCGTAACTGCGCGGGAAGATGCCGAAGGGGCAGAAGTACGACACCCAGCCGTCACGCCGTTCGAGCACGAAGCCTTCACCATCCATGAAGCGGATGATTTCATCCCACAGCCCGGGCTCGCCGGCGAGCGCCGCGGCTTCGAGCTCGACGGCCGCGAACGGCAGGTCGGAGCCGATCACCTGGCAATGCAGGTGGGGCTGCGAGGCGCCCGAATCGCGGCCCTGGTTCTTGCGCACCAGCACCGCGTTCACCGCCGGGTTGCGATACGCCCGGCGCGCCACCACTATCGCCGCCTCGATCAGGGCACGAAACTGTTCGGGCGGCAGCATCGCGGTGTAAAGAATATCCTCATGGCCGCGCGCATCGTCGGCGAAGTGGCGCGGATCCTCGACCACAACGTACGATTCGTTGCGCCCGCCGGTGCAGCATTCCGGCAAGCGCGGCACGATGTTGTAGAAAGCGCGAATCAGCCAATCACCCCGGGTATGGCTGGCGGCCGCGTGCGCACCGAACACCTGGCTCGGGCTCAGGCGACAGACCTCTTCCATCGTCAAGTGCTCGTTACCGGGGCAAAACGCGCAATCGCGGCGTGCCCGTTCCAATTCCGCGCGCCGCTCGGCCTCGGCCGCCACCGAGTCCGGCGGGGCCGGTCGCAGCGCGGCTTCCTGTGCGCGGCGGATGAAACCACTGCGCTTGAGATGCACATGAGTGAAGTAGGTGATCGCGCGGGTGAAGGGATTGCGCACCCAGACGAGTTGATCGCCGTCCTTGCGGAACTCAACCGGCATGGCCGCATCCAAACTGCCAGCCCCGGCGCGCAGGTGCAACCGTGTTGCACTTGTTCCCGGAAGCCGGCGCCCAGCGGGCGGCGGTTACGGGCTCTGGTTGCTGACAATCCAGCGGTTGCCGATGTGGGCCACGACCCACATCGGCTCGGGCACAATCCCCACCATCGACTGGCGGCCTCGTGCCAGCGGATCGGACACCAGGAAGATGCGCTCAGCGCCGTGCCAGCGGCGCTCCAGTTCAGCCCGGTCGATGAACAGCTCGCCCTGATGCGGCGCCAAGTACGGCGGCGGCACGAAGCCAGCGGGGCGCAGCACGGCCCACTTGCGGCGGGTGTAGAAGAACAAGCCGGCGCCGCTCTGGTACTCGATCGGAGCTTCGTAGACCAAGGTGTCGCCCGCGGCCGCCACGTTGTTAATGACGGCCGCCAGCGGTGCGCTCGAGTTGAACGGCGCCATCATCGTTAGTCCTTGACGCATGATCGGCACCAGCGCGCACATCGCCACTAGCACCGGGCCGGCCGCCAACCGCGGCCGCACCGCGGCCAGCGCCAGCATGGCCACCGCCGCGGCCGTGAAGACGTACCCGGCTAGCCGGCTCAATTCGGGCAGTCCTGTGGCCGCTTCGAGAAAATCGGCCGACGCCAACAGCGGTGGCACCACCAGCACCATCCCGACGCCGGTGCCGATCAGCGGCAGTACGTGCGCAATCAGCAGTGCGCGTCCCAGCCCGTTATGGAAGAGCGCGCCGACCATCAGCGCGCAGGCCGGCAGCGCCGGGATGGCATAGTGCTCTAAGCGCGATCCGGCGGCCGAAAACAAGGCCATCACCGCAGCGGCCCAGCCCAGCACTAATCCGCCCGCCCATCGTCGGCTGAAATCGCCGCGGGGCCGGAGCTTAACCGCGGCCAGCGGAACAAACACCGTCCAGGGAAACAACCGTGCCGCAAACGCGGCCCAGAAATGCCAGAGTGCGATCCCCTCTGAGTCGCGGGGAATCTTGCGATCGAGGAAGAACAGCAGGTGTTGGTTGACGATGTAATCCCAGGCAAAGCCCGCGTGGCGCAGCCCCGCCACCACGTGCCACGGCACAACCAGCAGCGCGAACAGCCACCAGGCGCGTGGGTGCGACAGCGTCCGAACCAGCTCAGCACGACCGGCCGCCAACACCGCCACTACCAGCGCGCCGCCCGGCAGCAGCAGCCCGACTATACCTTTGGCCAGCAACGCCGCCGCCAACGCCACCTGCCAGCTGATCAGCGCCCAACGATCAGTGGGGCATTGCCGCAGGCGGGTACATGCCAGCAACGCCCCGGCAACGGCCGCCGTCAGTAGCAAGTCAGGGCGCACAAAGCGCGCCTCGATCAGAACGCCCGCGGTGCCCAGCCACACCGCCGCGGCATTGAGCCCAACCCACTCGTTCCACAGCGCGCAACCCAGGCGCCACATCAACCACGCCAGCACCAGCGCACTCAACGCCCCCGGCAGGCGCGCGGCTAACTCGCTTACGCCGAAGATCTTATACGACACCCCGATCAGCCAATACGCCAGCGGCGGCTTGTTGAGGAACAGCACGCCGTCAAGCTGCGGGCTGAGCCACTCGCCGCTCTCGACCATCTCACGCGCCACCTCCGCGTATTGCGCGTCGTTGGGGTCGTCCAGCAACACCGGCTCGCCCAGCCCGCTGCCGTAAACCCACGCGGCCACCGCCAGCACAACGACTAGCAGTGCCGCCGCCGCTTTCGGTGGCGCCAGGCGCGCGGCGAACATGTTGCTGCGCTTTACGCCGCTTTCAACCAGCGCGCAGCGCCTTGAGGCGCTCCACCAGCTGGGAGAGCACCTCACCGGCGGGTCCTGCCAGCGTGACCGTGCACAGCGACGAGATTTCGCTTTCGTAGGGATTGATTTCGATCAGGTGGCCGTGCCGCTGCCGCACCGAGAGCGGAAACTGCGCCGCCGGATAGACCGTGGCCGAGGTGCCGGCCACCAACATGCAGTCGGCCCGTTCGCTCTCGTCAAAGCAGCGCTCGAGCACGTCGGGCGGGATCGGCTCGCCGAACGAAACGGTATCGCTCTTCATGATGCCGCCGCATTGCCGGCAGCGTGGCGGCAGCTCGGCCAACGAGACCTCTTCGAACGGCAAGCGCACCCCGCACTCGAGGCAGCGTACCAGCCGGTAGTTGCCGTGAATCTCGGCCACCTGCCGGCTGCCCGCCTGGCGGTGGAGGTCGTCCACGTTCTGCGTGATCAGGCAGCGCAACACGCCAAGCGCTTCCAACTCGGCAAGCGCGTAATGGCCCGGGTTCGGTCTTGCCTGTTGCAGCGTCTGCCACAGCTCACCCATCGGGCCGCTCGGCCGCAGGCGCTCTTCCCACGCCTGGCGCGGATCGGCGAGAAAACGCTGGTAGCCGTTCAGCGGCGGCTCGCCGTGCTTGGTCCACAAGCCGCCCGGCCCGCGAAACGGCGGAATGCCGCTTTCCACCGAGATCCCGGCACCGGTCAGGGCGACCGCATAGCGCGCTGCCGCAAGCAACGCCGCCGCTTGACCAATATGCGCTGCGAGTTTGTCCGCGGTCTCCATCAATCCACTCCGGCGTCCCGCCGCGTTGAGCCCGGCACGGCGATGCAGTATAGGAGGCGCCGTCGGATTACTCAATGTTGCGTCACCGACGACGCGCTGGGGCTCAAGGAGGAGCGGTAACGATGGCGATGGGACGTATGGCAGGCATGATAGTGGTGCTGGCGGCGTCGTCCGCGTGGGCGGTGACGATTGCCGACGAGCAGCGGCTGAAGGACCCGGACGGCGGCAAGACCTTGGCCATCGTAGTGACGTGCAACGAATGCCCAGGCAAGAAGCCGGCCGGAAAGAAGTGCCTCAACGGTACGGCTAAGGGCTTCTGGGAGGGCGCTCCCTGCGGCGAGTGTCTGATCAAGTCCAACTACGGCACCAGGCTGGGCTACCCCTACGACGTGTCGCTCACGGGCACGCTGAAAGACGCCGCCGGCAAGCCGCTGGCCGAGCAGTTCGTCAAGCTGTCGCTGCCCAACGGCTGGACGGTGTTCGGCCGCACGAACAGCGAAGGGCTCTTCCGCCTGATGCTAGGGGCAACGCTGGAGCGGCGCTCGAAGACCCCGCTAACCAAGGAGCTGGGGACCTTTACGCACAAGAAGGGCACCGGCAAAGACAACGCCTTCAACTTCTACATGCTCCCCGAGGATTTCAAACCCTGCGCCGGCAAGGCCAAGTAAATACGCTTGCCACCGCCGGAGGCGGGTCGTAGAGTGCCGAGCGGGGCATGACGACCACGCCGCTTGTTGATCTGACAGCCGGGCTCAGAAGAGACCTCATTCAGCGGGCAGCATACCCGCTGCTGGTCTTGCGTGTGGTCGAGGGCCTGGCGTCCTGGGTACTCTTCAACGAGGTCTTCCTGGTCCACACCCGGCCCGCGCATGCCTGGCTGGTCCACTGCGGCTACCTGACCTACTTCGCCGCCAACCTGTTTGTCAGCCTACGCTACCGCTCCGGCAAGGTCTCGCGACGGTTGGTGGCGATTGACGTGCTGGCCAACCTCATCCCGCCGCTGCTGGTGATCGCGGGCGTCGGCGGTTTGGCCAACCCGGTGTTGCTGATCTTCCTCCTGAAGATGTTCAGCTACGCCTTCATCTTCGGGCCAGAGTGGGGTGCCGTCGGTATCGGGGTCGGCACCACTGGGATCGCGCTGTTGCTAGCCGTCAATCGGCTCGGCTGGTGGATCATCGCGCCGATCACGCAGGTGCCGCTCGAGACCCAACGGATGGCCACCGATCTGGTGTTGGGGCTGGTGCTGGCGATGGCCAGCGGCGGGGCGATGTACTTCCTGCGTTACGCCAGCCAACGCGAAGCCGATGCCCACCAGGAGATCGTACGGGCGCGCGAGGCGGCCGACCGCCAGCACGCCACTGCCGGTGTCACCAGTGCACTACTGGCGGTCAGCCAGGCCATCAGCCGGCTCACCCGCCTCGACGATATTCTCGCCACGGTCGTGGAAGTGGTGCCGCAAGTGCTGTCGGTCGAGTACTGTACCGTCTTTCTGTGGCGTGAGGACAGCGGCGTGTACGCGGGCGCGGCCGCGGCCGGGGTGGAGCACGACATTGCCGAACGATTCACGACCATGCGGTTGCGGCCGGAGGAGGTCCCGGACTTCGAGTGGGTGCGCCGGTTGGGCCATTGCGCCGTGGTGTCGCCGAGCGACGGGCTGCCGCCTGGGGTTCCCGCCGTCCCGACATTGCTGATCACGCCGCTGACGAGCGGCGGCCACTTCTTCGGCGTCATGCAGCTGGCCCGCCAGCGCCGGGGCGCCACCTTTACACAGAATGACCTCAAGATCGCCGACGGTGTGGCGGGCCAAACCGCGGTCGCGCTCGAACGCGCGCAATTGGTCGAAGAAAGCCGCCGGCTGGTGCGCGCGGTTGAGAGCACGGGCGAGGCCGTGCTGATAACCGATGCACGCCAGCGCGTTCACTTCGTCAACGCCGCCTTTCTGCGGACCTTTGGTTACACCCGGGAGGAAATCATCGGCCAGGATGCCGCGCGGCTCACCCAGGGCCTGTCTCCCGAATGGGTGCAGCAGCTCAACCGCGAGCTGCTGTCGCAAGGGTGGCGGGGTGAAGCAGTGGCGCGGCGACGCGACGGCAGCGAAGTGCCGATTCTGCTCGACGCCAGCCTGATTCGCGACGAGCGCGGGCGCGTGCTCGGAGCGGTGGCGCTGATCGAGGACATTTCGCAGCAAAAGCTGTTGCAGGAGCAGTTACGCCGCGCCGATCGCCTGGCCGCCAGCGGCGAGATGGCCGCCGGCATCGCCCACGAGGTCAACAATGCTCTGGTCGGCATTCTCGTCCAAACCGAGCTGGCCGACGGCGACGCACCCGCCGAGGAGTTGCGCGGCGCACTGCGCCGCGTCGAGGGCCAGGGACGGCGGATCGCCTCCATCGTGCAGGCGCTGCTCGGCTTCGCCCGCCCGCAGGCGCCCCGGCGCGAACCGGTCGAATTGCGCGCCCTCATTACCGAAACCCTGGCCTTGCTCGACCACGAGCTGCGCCGCAATGCCGTGACGGTGCGGCTCGATTGTCCCGCCGCGCTGCCGCCGGTACTGGCGGACAGCAAACAGATCGAGCAAGTGCTGGTAAACCTCTTCACCAACGCCATCCAGGCCATGGGCCGCGGCGGCGGCACGCTGAGCATCCGCGGCAACGCCGAGGACGAGCGGGTGCGCGTAGAAGTCAGCGACACCGGCCCGGGCATCACGCCGGAGAACCTCGAACGTGTTTTTGATCCCTTCTTCACCACCAAACCCGAGGGCAGCGGCCTGGGCCTGAGCGTCAGCTACGGCATCATGCGCGCCCACGACGGCGACCTGACCGCGCGCAGCGAGCCGGGCTGCGGCACGACCTTCTGCTTGCTGCTCCCCAGCGCACCCCGCGTGGCCATCAGCGGCCTGCGGGCGGCGCTGGTGGTCGACGACGACGATCAAGTTGCCGAGTCCTTGGTCAGCTTGCTGCAGCACGTCGGCTTGACGGCACAACGGGTCGCCAGCGGCACCGAGGCGCTCGCGGTGCTCCTCGACCGGCGCGATCACTTCGACGTCGTGCTGCTCGACGTGCGCTTGCCGGACATCTCGGGACCACAGGTGTTCGCCCGCTTACAGGCCGAGCGCCCGCAAGTTGCCCGCTGCGTGATCTTCGTCACCGGCGGCCTATGGCGCAGCGAAAGCCGCTTGCGCGAGCAGCTGCCGCCGCAACCCGTGCTCAGCAAGCCGTGCACGGAATCGCGGCTGCGCGAGGCGCTGAGGGCATTATCGGCTGCGCCCGCCTGAGCCCCGTGCCGCCCGCACGACGGCTCACGGCCCGAACAGGTCGCGTAGCCCGCGCTCCAGCAGGTCGCCGGCATCGGGCGCTGGCGTACCGCTCGCCGGCTTCTTGCCGCCGAGCAGCTTGCCGAGCAACTCGCCGGCCGCGCCCCGGGCCACCGCCTGTTCGAGCACGTGGGCGAGGTAGGCGGCGTCCGGGCGCGGCTTGGCCTCGCCGAGTTTCCCCTTGAGCTCGAACGGTATGGCCAACTGGCCGACATCGTTCACCAGGTAGCGGACTTCCTTGACCTGACCGATAACATCGTCGCTGAACCGCTTAGACATCAGCAGCTGTCCAGTCAGGTTGAGATCGCGATCAAAATCGAACCAGCCGGCCGCACGGACGCCGAAGTCCTCCGCAGTCGCCGTCAGGTCATTGGTCTCGGCCCGGCCGGCGGCGAGCCGGAAGGTCGCCTTCAGCTGGTCGAAGTTGGTGTCGGTGCCGCTGAACAGGCGGCTGTACTTGGGCTTGATTCGCCCGGCGATCAGCTGGGTCAATCCCGGCATACCGGCGGTTCGTTCAAGCAACTCGCTGGCTAAGTTGAAGTCGTGGATTGCGCCCCCGGCCACATCCGCGGCGACGGTGCCGGCCAGCGTTCGCAGCACGTTGGCCCCGGTACTTCCATGCAAGTCGAGCCGCAGCACCCCGTCGCCCTCGACGGAGCGCGACGGCGGCGCGCCACGCACCGCCAGCAATTGCGCGATGCTGATGCCGCGCAACTCGCCCGCCAGCTGCAGCGGCGCGCCCGCGCTCAAGCCGGATGAGCCGGTGAAGCGAAAGCTGCCGCCAAGCGCGTTGCCGCCGAGATGCTCCAACTCGGCCGCGTTCGGCGTCAAGAAGGCCTGCACCTCGAGATCATCAATCACTGCCTGTAGCCCGGTGAACGGCCCCAGCCTTCCTTTCACCGACAGCGGCACCCGTTCTCGCCGCACCAGCGGCCCGACCACGCCGGTGAGTCGGACATTCGGCGTGTCACCACCGACCGTCGCGATCAGGTCAACGCCGATCGGCCGTTCGCGGCTCACATCACGCAGCTCGAGGTTGACGTGTCGCACCGTGGTCACCGCCGGCGGCGACGACAGGCGATCGATGATGATGAGCGTGCCGCCGCGCACCGCCGCCGACTCGACCAGCAACGTGAACGGCCCACCCGCTTCGCCGCGGTAGCCGGCGGGTGCGCCGCCCGCTCTTGCCGCTAACACCACCGGACGGAAAGCCGCTCCGGCAGCGGCCCGCGGCGGCGCCGGCCCGAGGCTCTGGTAGTTCCACTGCCCAGTGGCCGACCGCACCAGCCGGATAGTGGGGGCGGCCAACACCATCCGCCCGACCTCCATCCGCCCGCGCAACAACGGCCACAGTTTCAGCCCGGCGGTCAGCTCGGCCGCTTGCAAGCACGGCTCGCTCCCGAAGGCCGCATCCTCACTCACGGTGATGTCAGTAAGTCCGATGCCGAGTCCGGCCGCCAGCCGCACTGCCATGCCGCCGACTTGCACCGGGCGGCCGGCGGCCGCCTGCACGCGGCTGAGGATGGCATCGCGGTTGGCCGCGATCAGGCGATTGAGCGACACCGCGGCGATCACCAGGCCGAGGCCCAGCACGAGAGCGAGTGCCGCCGAGGTGAGCGCCAGTTTGTGCATAGCGAGCACGGCCACGCTACGAGCCCGCGCCGCCGAAGTCAATTTGGCCGCGGTCTAATCGGCTTTTGACTGGCTCGCGGCCCGCCGCTACAACCGGCACCAGCCGAGGAGGGCACGCATGGTGTACGAGCACATCACCCTGACCCGCAGCGACGAGGGCATCGTCACTCTGACCTTCAACCGGCCGGAGACCCGCAACTCGATGACCCCCGCGATGGGGGACGAGGTGGTGGCGGCGGTCGGTGAGATTCGCGCCGACTCGCAGGCCCGCGTGTTCGTCCTCACCGGTGCGGGTAAGGCTTTCAGTTCCGGCGGTGATCTCGGCATGCTCGCCCGCGACAGCGGCGCCGCCAGTGGCGGCGGGCCGAGCATGCTCGGTGCCCCGCGCGATTTCTATGCCCGCTATCTCGCGCTCAGACAGCTGGCGATCCCCACCATCGCCGCCATCAACGGCCACGCCATCGGCGCCGGCCTCTGCATCGCACTCGCTTGTGATCTGCGCATGGCTGCCAGTGACGCGAAGATGGGGATGACCTTCGCCAAGCTGGGCATTCACCCGGGCATGGGCGCGACTTACTTCTTGCCGCGCTTGATCGGCACCGCGCGCGCGGCCGAGCTGTTCTTCACCGGTCGCGTCTTCGACGCCGCCGAGGCCGAGCGCCTCGGCGTCATCAATCGCGCCGTGCCGCGCGAGCAACTCCACGACCAGGTCATGGCGCTGGCGCGCGAGATCGCCGGTTGCGCGCCGCTGGCCGTGCGGATGACCAAGAAGGCGCTCTACCGCGGCGGCGAGCATAGCCTGGATGACATGCTCGACTTCGAAGCCCTGCAACAAGGCATCACCTTCACTACCGACGATGCCCGCGAGGGCGTGCTGGCGATCATGGAGAAACGGACCCCGAAGTTCCGCGGGGCCTGAGGCGACGCCGGCCGCTGCCGGCGGGGCGCTTACTTGATGAGCCGCTGCACCACTCTGAAATCCGGTGTCGCGGCAGTGCGCACCCATTCGAGCGCGATCATCTCGACGCTGGTGGGCACGGCCCCCGAGCCGATCATCTTGTCCCACGCCACCCGATAGTCGGCTTCGAAGCGCGAGGAAATCGCGTCGTGGGGCAGGTGGACCTGATAGCCTTGGTCCAGCAGATCGTGCACGGTCTGGTTCACACAAGCGTGAGCTTCCACGCCGCAGACTACGATCTGGCGCCGCCGCAAGGCCTCGAGTGCCGTCACAAAGCCGGCCTCGCCGCAACAGCTGAGCGAGAGCTTGGTCACCACCTCCTGGCCCGACGGGAAGACTTCGGCAACCTCTTTCATGGTATGGCCGAGCCCCTTCGGGTACTGCTCGGTAACCAGCAAGGGAATGTGCACCGCCGTGGCCACCTGCAACAAACGACGCAGGCTGCCAACCAAGGCATCGTGGCCGAAGGTGACCCCGCGATACGCTTCCTGCACGTCGATTACGACCAGGGCACTGTGTACCCGATCGAGCACGCGAGCATGAGCCATGACACCACCCGATCAGTTCTGGCTAGAACGAAACGCGAGTCGGGCACGGCACGCGTTGCGCCCGACGCGACAGCAGCGGACCGAGCACAACACCGTTGCCGACCGGCAAGCGCCCGCGGTGAATGGATCGGCCGTCCCGATCCTGCTGAAACTGGTCTTGCAAGCGCATCCGCAGCGTCCGGTGGCGCGATCGGCCACGATCGAAGGAAGTGGTGATCCAGGGCGAGTACACCGGCGCAGGTCGAAGCGGGGCGCGGTAAGCGTTGGCGATGGCCAGCGGCCCATTGATCTGGACCGCGCCGCCGGCACCGGCGCCCAGCGCCAGCCCGCGTTCGAGACCTTCGACGTAAGCATCAGCCGCCGCGCTGTAATCGTACACCACTTGCGCTTGCCGCGGTTCCTCGGGTGCTGCGGCCGGCGCCTGCGAGCAGGGGGCGCTCGGCGACGGGGCACTTTCGCTCACCACCACGCGCACGGTAGCCGCCGGCATCTCGGCTTTTCTGTTGGTGAAGTGGCGCACCCCGTGCGCGTCTTGCCATTCGATGATATCGGCGCGGCCGGCATCGGCGAGCAGCAGCACACTGAGCACGGCAATTACCCCGCACTTCATGGCCGCGGATTGTACGTGAAACGGCGCCGGCAGTCGATCGGCGGGCCGAGCACGCCGGCAGCTACTAGCCGCAGCCGCGGCCAACACTAACGTCACGGCGGCCACCGCTTCAGCGGCAGGCGCTCAGGACGGCATCGGCGAGCGCCACCTGGCGGTGGGTGTTGCTGGCGCGGTCGCGCACACCGTTGGTCAGATAGGCGTAAGCGGCACCGCGCTGCGGATCACCCCAGGCGACGGTGCTGCCGTGGCCGGAGTGACCGAAGGTACTCGGCGAGCTCAGGCTCCCGAACGGATTGCCCGCACCGCCGCCGAGGTGGAAGCCATAAGCCCAGCGCACCGGCACGCCCAGGGTCTTGTCGGGATTGGCGAACACCGCCTCAGAAGTGGCGCGCCTGATGGTCTCGGGTTGCAGCACCCGCACGCCCGCCAGCTCACCGCCGTTGAGCAGCATGACGTAGAAGCGCGCCAGCGCGCGCGCCGTGGCAATCAGGTTGGCGGCGGGGGCTTCGCAACGATACACCTCGGGGCGATTCCACAGCTCGATACCGGGCACGACCGCCTCAGCGGAGTCGGCGCCGGCCTCCGGCATCAGCGCGTGATGATGGGCGACACGCTGGTCGTATTCGGCAGGTAGCCCCAAGAAAGCCTCCCGGATGCCAAGCGGCTGCAAGAACTCCTCGCGCAAGTACTGGCCGATCTTGCGGCCGCTGACCCGGCGCACCAGCTCGCGTACCATCCAACCCCAGTTGAGCGGGTGATAACCGACCTCCTCCCCCACCGGCCAACGCGGTACTCGCTCCTCCATGGCGCGCGCGCCGGCGGCATAATCTCCCCAAAGATCCGGGGTGAACCAGCGCGGCCCGAGTGGAATGCCGACACGATGGGTGAGCACGTGGGCGATCGTGGCCGCTTGCTTGCCGTTGGCGGCGAACTCCGGCCAGTAGCGAGCCACCGGGTCGTCGAGACTCAGCTCGCCGGCTTCGGCCAGCTTGTGAATGCACATCGCACCGAACGGCTTGGACGCGGAGAACACCAAGAAGAGCGTCTCGGCCGTGACCGGCTCCCCGGTTTCGCGCCGGGCCACGCCGATGTGCCGATCGAGAACACAGCGCCCGTGCCGGAAGACGCACAATTGCGCACCGGGGTGCAGTCCCTCGGCGTGTTGGGCTTCGAATATCGCCACCACCCGGGCCAATGCGTCCGGGTCCATTTCGACGGAGCGGGGATCGACTTCGGGCAACGCAACCATGCCGAGATAGTCACCAGTCGGACGGCGAAAGTCAAAGCCCGAGTTCAACCGGCGAGGCAATCACCGGCTGCCGAGCACGTCGATGTGAACCCGGCCGATGACTTGGAGGATGGCGAATTCCTCCTCGGGCCCGCCTTGCACGAACTTGAGGTGGGTCGGATCCGCGGGGAACTGATTGAAGACGGGGTCAACGGAGACCCAGTGACCGAGCCAGACCTCGTTCCAAGCGTGGTAGTAGAAAGCACCGTCGAGGTAGACCACCCCCGCCACCACGCGCGCCGGCAAGCCGGCCGCGCGCGCCAGCGCGGCGAATAACACCGCATGCTCGTTGCAGTCGCCTTGGCGGTCAGCCAGCACTTGCAGCGCATTGGGAATGGAGGCAGTCGGGGCTTGCTTCATGTAGCCCGCGATCCACGCCAGCAGCCGGTGAACCGCGGCGAGCGCGTCGTGCTCGCCGGCCAGCGCTTCGGCGGCCGCTGACTGCACCCGCGGGTGCTCGACCTGTAGCAGCGCTGTGGCAGCCAGCTCGGCGCGATGCTCCGAAGCGACATCCGGCAGTGTGTACGACGCGGCCGCCGCCAAGTCCTCGCGGCGAATGGTCCAGATTTCCCCGCCGCGCTGCTGCCGGGCATCGGAGGGCACCTGATCGAGATCAATACCGCGCAGCCGCAGGCGTAGCTCTCTCAGCTCGCGGGGCGTGTCGATCGTGCCCACCACCGGGATTGCCACGGTGCGCACCAAGTCGAGCGCCGTGTCGCTGCTCCAGCTGCCGTGCAATGCGTCGCGGGCGTCGGTGCGCACCAGCACCAACCCCATCGGCCCCTGCTCGCGCAGGACCGTGCCGGCATCATCAATCCAGGCCGTAGTCTGAATGCCGCGAAACTCCTCGCGCACGCGCCAAGCCACCTGCCCCGGCGACCCGTTGGGCACCGGCTCGCGCTGCTCAACCGTCACCTGCACGGGCGCGTTCTTCATCGCCGAAGGATCGAAGACCGACACCTGCAACGTGCGCCCGGCGCGCAGTTCTCCGGCCGCCACGAAGTTGCGCAGGGTGGCCGGCAAGTACACCGGAGCGCTGAGCGCGAGACGCTGGGTGGAGTGCTCGGCACCGGTCGCCAGGGTCAGATCGAGCGCGTCGCCGGTGACGGTGCCGCGCACATTCAGCGTGCCCACCCCGCTGCTCAGTTCAAAGCTGAACTGTTGCAAGGCGTAATCGGCATCGGTTCGGCCGCTGACGATCGTGCGCACCGTCTGTGGGGTATCCATTACGACCAGGCGCAGGAGTGAGTGCTCCTCGACCACGAAGCCGCCGCCTTCAGCCGGCGCCGAACGGTGGTGTACATAGCCGATCTTGTGCTCCTGGTGATAGACGTTGAGCCACTCGTCGGCGGGCACGATGGCCGCCGGTGTGACGGCCACAGGCGGAGCCGGCGTCGTGCTCCAGCGCTCGCGTAGCAGCAGCCCGAGCAAGACCAGCCAGACGGCCACGATGCTGAGGCGGATGGTTCGTGCCATACTTGCTCCGCTCAGCGCCGGCCGGTTATGGTTGACCGTACGATGGCAGAATCGGCCGTTAGCTTCGCCGCCGACCGCATGCTCGGGCGTCTAGCCACTTGGCTGCGCCTGCTCGGCTTCGACACGCGATACGGGCCGCAGTGGAGCGGACGCGCGCTGTTGCGCCTGGCGCGCGATGAAGGGCGCGTGGTGCTCACCCGCGACACCCGCCTGCAAAGAGTTCGGCAAGGGCCACCGCTGCTCTTCATTGAAAGCGATCACTTCCGTGCTCAGCTGCGACAGGTACTGTCCGCCTATCAGCTCGATCCTTACACCCGGCTGATGACCCGGTGCGCACGCTGCAACGAAGCGCTGCAAGCCGTGGCCAAGGAGTCGGTCGCGCAACAAGTGCCGCCGTACGTTTACGCCACCCAGGCCGAGTTCGTGCGCTGCCCGCACTGCCGGCGCCTCTATTGGCCGGCCACGCACGCCGCGCACGTACGCGTGGAACTGGCTCACCTCGGCTATCAACCGTCTGCTGCCGACTTGCCGCCCACCTCATGATGTCTCCTTGGCACGCCGGCGCAGCTGCGGCAACCGCTCGCGCGCCAATCCACCACGCGCTAGCATGAAGCCATGAGCACCCCGCGATCGGCTGAAGCGGAGTTCATCTTCGCCAGCTGTGGCAGTTGCCGCAAAGCGGTGCTCACGCACGTGATCGAGGTCGATGCCGAGGGCCGAGAAAGCCGCCGCTGCGTCCACTGTGACGGCGAGGTGGGCGAGGACTGGCGCCTGGTCACAGCTTCTGAGCTAGGTGCGCACGGCTACGAGCTGGTGCACAACCTTGGCTGTCGAGGTGAGGGCGGTTGTGGCTCGGGCTGCGCCCCGCGCTCGCGGCACTGAGCCAATCCCGCCGAGAGCGGTGGCGCCGCGCCAGGGCTGCTTCATTCGGCCGGCAGGCGACCGAGCTGCCGCAAGGCGTCGTAAACGACGATGGCTACCGCGTTGGCAAGGTTGAGGCTGCGCACGTGCGGGCTGAAGATCGGGATGGTGAAGGTCGAGTCGGCGTGGGCGGCGAGCAGCACCCGGGGCAAGCCCCTAGTTTCACCACCAAACACCAGGTGTTCACCAGGCGCGTGTGTCACCGCCAGGTACGATCGCGGCGCGCGCGCCGAGAAGTAGATCAGGCGGTCGCCGCCGTGGACGGCGTCAAAGGCCTGCCAATCGGGGTAAACGCGCAGATCGACGTGCGGCCAGTAATCCAGCCCCGCACGCTTGAGGTAACGATCTTCGAGCGAGAAGCCGAGCGGCCCGACCAGGTGCAAGCGCACGCGCGTGGCGGCGCACAGTCGGGCGATGCTGCCCGTGTTGGGTGGGATTTCCGGCTGCACCAGGACCACGTGCAGCACCGGTTCAGCCGCAGGCGATGGCGGGCTCGGGGTCACAGCCGTGCAGCGTGTTCCGGAGCCTGCGATAGATCGCTGCAGGCAGCTTGGCGGCCGGGGGCGTACACAGTGGCACCATAGCATGGGTCTGCTCCTGCCGGCCATCGAGCCACTCGGCCGGCGCCGCCGCGCCCGTCGGCTTGTTTCGCAAGCCAGCACGGGGCTAAGCTGCCGGCGCTCGAGGGAGGTATTCATGGCGGCACGGCGGCGCAAGTTTTGGGGCTGGGGCTGGGAAGACGAGGGCATATCCCCGCAGCAGCAGGAATACCTCGCGCAACTGTTGGTGGCGCGCTTCCAGCTTCCCGGGGTGTCGTTGGTGGCGCCGCCGCGGATCGAGGAGATCGCACTGCGGCCGCCGCGGCTGACACCGCCGGTCGCGCTCGCCGACATCTGCTCCACCACTGCGCACGACCGTGCCGGCCACAGTTACGGCAAGGCCTTCCGCGATGTGGTGCGCGCGTTCCGCCGCGATTACTCCGATCCGATCGATGTTGTGGTGTTTCCCCGCAACGAAGCGGAGATTGCCGCGACCTTGGATTGGTGCACGAGCGCACGCGCGGCAGCGATTCCGTACGGGGGCGGGTCGAGTGTGGTCGGCGGGGTTGAGCCGCGTATCGGCTCGGCCTATCGCGGGGCGGTTGCCATCGATCTGGCCCGTCTCGATCGCGTGCTCGAGATCGACCGCGTCTCGCGCGCGGCGCGCATTCAAGCCGGCGTCATGGGACCGGCCCTGGAAGACCAGCTGCGACCACACGGGCTGACACTGCGGCACTTCCCGCAGTCATTCGAGTTTTCAGCGCTGGGGGGGTGGATCGCCACGCGCTCGGGCGGGCACTATGCCACCCTCTACACCCACATCGACGAGTTCGTGGAATCACTGCGGGTGCTGACACCCACCGGGGCAGTCGAGTCGCGCCGCTTGCCCGGATCGGGTGCCGGGCCGAGCCCCGACCGCTTGTTCATCGGCTCCGAAGGGATTCTCGGCATTATCACGGAGGCCTGGATGCGGTTGCAGGAACGGCCACGCTTTCGCGCCTCGGCGTCGGTAACCTTCCCGGATTTCATCGCGGGCGCGCAGGCCGTGCGGGCAATCAGCCAGGCCGGCTTGTATCCGTCCAACTGCCGGCTGCTCGATCCCGCCGAGGCGATGACCGCCGGTGCCGGCGATGGCAGCGCTGCGGTACTGGTGCTCGCTTTTGAGTCGGCGGACCACACTCTTGATGGGTGGATGGCGCGGGCGCTGGAGTGTTGCCGCGACCATGGCGGGGAGGTGCCGGCGGGGGCCGGCAAGACCCGCACCGACGAAGGTGCCGGTCGTGAAGGCGCCGCCGGGGCCTGGCGGCAGGCGTTTCTCAGTGCCCCCTACTTGCGCGATGCGCTGGTGGCCATGGGGATGATCACCGACACCTTCGAAACCGCCATCACCTGGGAGCGCTTCGAGCAGTTTCACGCCGGCGTAATGGCGGAGGTAACCGCGGCCATCACTCGCATCTGTGGCAGCGGGCAGCTGGCCTGCCGATTCACCCATACCTACCCCGATGGCTCGGCGCCCTACTACTCGGTAATCGCCCCGGGCAAGCCCAACAGTCAGCTGGAGCAATGGGATGAGATCAAGGCTGCGGCCGCCGAGGTGGTGCTCAGGCTCGGTGGGACGATCACTCACCACCACGCGATCGGCCGCGATCATCGCCGCTGGTACGACCGCCAGCGTCCGGACGGTTTTGCCCGGGCGCTCGTCGCCGCGAAGGCCGCGCTCGATCCCGCCGGCATTCTCAACCCCGGTGTCTTGATCGATCCACGGCGATAACTGGTCAGGTCGCCCGCGGGTCAGGCGCGCGGTAACAAAGAGAGAGTGGGCACTACTGCCCAGCCGCCGAATTTTGTGCTATGAGAGCGCCACAGTTGATCAGTTGGCATCGTGCTGTACCCGTAAACGAGGCGTGCCCGGGAGGGTGTGCTTGGCAGAAAGGAGTAGCGACGATGAAGACCGCATTTCGTGCAACCTTGTTGCTCGCCGGAGCTGCCGTGGCTGTCGGCGGATTGAGCCTGGTGCCACAATTGGGGCGCTCGGCGCCAAGCGCCAACAACGTGATTGCCCGCGAACTAGCCATCGAGCTGGGACAGGCCGCGCGGCTGCACCACCAGCGGCCGCTCTCGTCCGGCCCGGTGTACGCGGCGCTGCAAGGAACCGGGGAACTGGCCAGACGCGCAGCGGCAGCAGCACCGCAGGCGCTCTCTGAGGCATTCGTGGCACCGCCACCGATAACCCAAGGCTGCCAGAACAGCTTCGGCGGCGGGCAAAACATCCGCGTTAATCAGGACTGCTCCCTGCGGCGGCAGGCGGAGGAAGTGATCGCGGTGAACCCAGCCAACCAGCTCAATCTCATTGCCGGTCAGAACGACTCGCGCATTGGGTTCAACCATTGTGGTTACGACTGGTCTCTGGACGGCGGGCTCACATGGGGCGATCTCGTTCCGCCCTTCTACCAGTTCCAAATGCTCGACGGCCACGTTGCCGACGTCTGTTCCGATCCGACTGCTACCTTCGACAGACTCGGCAACGCTTACATCGCCGGTATTCTGTTTGACATTGCTTCCCCCGCCAGCGCCCTAGTCGTGGCGAAATCCAACGCCGGCATTGGCGGCCGGTATTTTCACAGCCCCCAGCCGGTACCGTTCCAGAATTATCGCACCGACCCACTCGGTGTGGTGGCCAACGATCTCAGCGCCGACGTCTTCAACGACAAGGAGTTCATCGTGGCCGACGCCAGTCCGATAAGCCCGAAGACCGGCAACGTCTACGTGGCGTGGACGCGGTTTCTCTTCATGACCGGCTCCGGTGTAGGCGCACACAGCCCGATCTACTTCAGTCAGTCGACCGACGGCGGCGCCACCTGGTCGCCGGGCATCGAGATCAGCGGCGCCAACCCGGCCATTTGTTCGCTTTGGAGCGCCGAGCCTGATCCGAATGCGTGCGATCAAAACCAGGGGCCGCACCCGATCGTGGGGCGGGACGGCGCGGTGTACGTCGCATTCAACAACGGCAACACACCGGCTCTCGGGATCAACCAGTACCTCATCACCTCGTGTCCGCCGACGGCAGATTGCAGCAACGTGGCGAGTTGGACGACGCCGGTTAAGATTGCGGACGATATCGGCACCCAGCCCATTGGCCCCGACGCCGCCACGGGATGTCCGGCTGGCCGGCAGTGTCTGCCGCCCAACGGCTATCGTGTCACCGGTGCCACCGCCGGCTCACTGTCGATTGACCGCAACGACTTCCTCTATTTGGCGTGGGCGGATTACCGCAATGGCGGTGGTACCTGCCCGCCGCTGGGCAATGCCGCGACCGCAACCCCGCCTTGCGACAATGACGTCTTCTACGCCTTCTCGACCGACGGCGGCGCCACCTGGAGCGCGCCGCGCAACATCACTCCAGCGTCGCGCTTCGGCGCCAACGCCCAGTGGCAGCCGTGGAGCGCGGTGTCACCGAACGGCGCCAAGCTCTGGGTGGGGTACTACGACCGCTCTTACGACGGCTGCGAGGCCTTAGGCTGTAACGACATCACGCTGGCGAAGGTAGCGATGCCCGCTTCCGGAGCACCCACCTACACCTACACGCGGGTGACCACGGCCTCGATGCCGAATCTGGTGGTGGCGAACAACCCGCTGCAAGCGGGCTTTCTCGGCGACTACATCTGGGTCACGGTGGACAAACGAGGCCGGCCGTACATCGTCTGGGCTGACACCCGCGGCCTCGGCGGCACGGTGGAAGAGGACATTTACTTCCGCCCGCCGCCCAGCTGATAGCGGGCGGCGGATACGCTATGGCTGGTCGCTGCCTCGGTTCTGCAAGTGGATGTGAATCGAGGCCACGAAGTAGTAGATCGGGAAGTACAGCGATACAGCCGCCAGCAGCCTTGAAGGCAGCGGAAACTGTAGCAGCAGGACTGCTACCAGCAGACCCCACGCGATGCCGAGGGCGTAGGTGCGCTTGCGCGCCACAGACGAGCGGCTGGGGTATAAGTAGCGA
Source organism: Deltaproteobacteria bacterium (assembly GCA_016210005.1). Taxonomy (NCBI): domain Bacteria; kingdom Pseudomonadati; phylum Myxococcota; class Myxococcia; species Deltaproteobacteria bacterium. The sequence goes on from JACQVA010000127.1 coordinate 26,833, forward strand.
ATCGGCACGAACACCAAGACGGTGAGGACAAGCAGGGCGGCCACGTTGAACCACGGCGGGGTCCGCAGCGCATACAGGTAAAAGACGACAATGTTCCAGTACGACGGGAAGCCAGTGAAGAAGTGATCGGGGGTCTTGGCCTCGGATTGGCAGAAGCCATACCCGCTGGCCAGCAACGGTGCGCTGCCGATGACCAGCCCGGCCCAACCGGTCGGGATCAGCCCGGCCTGATAGGCGAGCACGATCGGCACTACGACGTAGTTGAGGTAATCTACGATATCGTCCAGCTTCGCCCCGTCGAAATGCGGTAGCACCTGCTTTACGCCCACTCGGCGAGCCAAGGCCCCGTCCGTTGCATCGACAACCGTGGCGATGGCCATCCACAGGAAAGCGAGGCCGAAGTTGCCGCGACCGGAAGCCTCCAGTGCCAGCAACCCCAACGGCGCCCCCAGCCCGGTGTAGAGGTGAACGCCCCAAGCCGCAACCGTGCGCGCCGTGCTCGCTGTGTTCATGGTAACTCGCAGCCCCGGCGGTACTTCCTAAACACCGCCGTGTGCGCTCCTATCAGTACACGGGTCAGCGACGCAAGAAGTTGCGGATGGCTCGCTCGACGGCGTCGGGGCGCTCCATCGGGACGAAATGGCTGGTACGGGCGATGGTCTTGACCGAGGCGCTGGGCAAAACGGTGGCGATCCTGGCTGCACTGGCCAAGGGGAAAGCCTCGCTATTCTCGCCCCGCAGTACCAACAGCGGAATCGTGATCTTCGGCAAGAATCCCCATCCGTCCAGGCTGGCAGCCTCATCGAACACCTGGCCCTCGACCTCCCCCGGGCACTTCAGCTCCACGTGCCCGTCGGGACGCAACACGGTGCCCTCCTCGATGTACGCCCAGAGCACGTCTTCGCGCCAGGTATTGAAGGGCGCGCGCGTGCGGTAAGAGTGAAACATCGAGGTGCGGCTCTCCCAGATCATCCGCCGCTTGCGCGCCCGCTGAGCCAACGGATTATGGAAGACTTGGCCGGCCTCTAACTTGGGGACTAGAATCGGATCTATCAGAATCGCCCGAGCAATCGCACCCGGGTGATGCGCGGCACAATGGGCGATGGCGGTTGCCCCGGCCGAGTGCCCGACGGCTACGATGCGCTGTAAGCCAAGGGCTTCCAGGAAACCGTGCAGGTCGTTGCCGAAGTGATCCCAGGTATAGCCGCTCTCCGGCTTATTGCTGTCACCATGGCCGCGTTGGTCGAGGGCGACGACGCGAAATGTCTGACTGAGCAATTGGGCGATCGGCTTCCATACGTAACCATGGAAGCCAGTGCCGTGCACTAATACGATAGTCGGGCCGCTGCTTTCCCACTCGAAGTAGTGCAGCCGGATACGATCGACGTTGACGAAACGGTGCTGTGGGACCGCGCCGAGCAGCGCGTCACGGCGGGCAATCATCGCGGTTCAGTTCCTGTTCCAGTTATCTAATTTGGGGATGCTGCTACGGGCACCGCCGGCGCGCCCGAGGCGCGGCCGCCGCCACACGAGAAGATCCTGCTTGCTGATAGCAAGCGCCTGGCGCTGCGGCAAGGCAAGCCGGCGAAAAAACCAAGTCCCCGGCCGGTAGCCGGCCGGGGGCTTGGGTGCGCGCCGAGGGCTCTTCAGTTCGTATTAGAGCTTAGCCACGTTGGTGGCTTGCAGGCCTTTGGGCCCTTGCGTGATCTCAAACTCGACCCGCTGGCCCTCGTCCAACGTGCGGAACCCTTGGCCCAGAATGGCCGAGTAGTGGACAAACACATCCTGCCCATCATCTTTGGTGATGAACCCGTAACCCTTCTGACCATTGAACCATTTCACCGTACCCTGCGGCATGGGCACCCCCTCCTTTCTGCTATCTGTCTCTTATGATTTTGTTTGAGGGAAAGCCCAGACGAAAGGCCGTTTCGGAGGATGCCGAACACGCTGGCGAGGAGTCAGCTGCCACCACTTTGTACCCACAGAGTTCAGGAACCTTCGCCCCCAATTCGAGGCGCATATAGCATGCGCCTTGGCTAGGTAGCAATAGAAAATTTTTCCGTTTGGCAGCCCTGCCTTATGCGCGCCGAAAGGCGGCCAGTGCGTCACCCGCCTTTACTCCCCCGACAGGCGATGGTATTTTTCTTGCTCTGAGCCGGCGGCCCGTCTGTCAGTGTGATGAAGAAGCGTCTGCGCATTGCTCTGATTGGGGTCATCGCGGTGCTGCTCGGGGGCATTGTGGTGCTGGTGGCCCGCAGCCTCCAGCGCCAATGGCGCCAAGAAGCGGCCCAGGGCGGGTTGGACCTGCTACCGCAAGTGGCCCAACGAATTCAGGACTTTCACCGGATTAAGACCGAGGACGGACGCACGGTGTGGGAAGTGGCGGCACGCGAAGCTCAGTATCACGAGGACGAGCACGAATTCGTCGTGCTCGAACCACTGGTGCGCCTGTATCTCAAAGACGGACGCCCCGTCGGCCTCAGCGGCCACGAAGGACACGTCAAACTAGAAGGCCGGGAGCTGCGTGAGGTTGAGGTCACCGGCGGCATCGAGCTGCGGTTTGCCGATTACACGGTGCGCACCGATCGCGCCCGCTATCAACACGGCAGCGACACGATCTCCGCTCCCGCGCCGGTCGAGATCAAAGGTGGCGCGCTGGAGTTGCGCGGGGAGCAAATGGAGTTCGAGGTCAAAGCCCAGCGCTTGCGGCTCTTCCGCAATGTCACGATGATCCTGCGGCCAGTGCCGAGCGAGGAGACCAAGTGAGGCTTGGGCCATCGCGCCGCCGGTGGCTCGCGGCACTTGCGCCGCTCATGAGCGTTGCGCTCTGGGCAACGGCGTCGGTGGCTGCGGCCACCGAGCCGGCGGGCAAGTCGGGTGCGGCGGACTGGGCCCGCTCCGGGCTGCTGGGAGATTTCTCGCTGGGCTCCAGTCGCGCTCCTATTCGCATCAGCGCCGACATGCTCGAGTTCGATTACAAGCGCCGCGTGGTGGTTTACCGTGGCGGCGTCGAGGTGACGCAAGGCGATTTGATGCTGCGCAGTACCACACTGACCGTACGTTTCGACGAGCGCGCCCCCGAGCGCGAGAAGCTCAAGGAGATCGTGGCCGAGGGCGAGGTGCGGATCGGCAAGGGCACCCGCTTTGCCACCGGCGGCCGCGCCGTGTTCGATCAGGCGGCGCGAACAGTGGTGCTGAGCCAGGACGCGGTCCTCCACGACGGCGAGAACCGGGTCGCCGGGCAGCGAGTTGTGGTGTTTCTGGACGAGGGACGCAGCGTGGTCGAGGGCGGCGACGAGCGCGTGCACGCGGTGCTGGCGCCGCCCGCGCACGACGACCAGAGCACGGGGAACAGCAGTGGCGCAGAACGGGCAAAGTAACGGCGACCAGCGCCAACCGGCAGGCGCACTTGGCGCGCAGCATCTGTGCAAGCGGCTGGGCGGGCGCCAAATCCTGCGCGACGTCAGCGTCAACGTGCGCGCTGGAGAAGTGGTCGGCTTGCTCGGTCCAAACGGCGCGGGAAAGACTACCACTTTTTACGCCATCGTCGGCCTCATCCGCCCCGATAGCGGCGCCATCGTGCTCAACGGTAACGACGTGACCCGCGAACCGATGTACCAGCGCGCGCGCCGGGGCATCAGCTACCTGCCGCAAGAGCCCTCGGTGTTCCGCAAGCTGACCGTGGAGGACAACATCCGCGCCATCTTGGAAACGCTGCCCCTGAGCCACGAGGAACGCAACGAGCGCCTGGCCGAACTGCTCGAAGAGCTCAGCATCGCCCACCTCGCCAAGAACAAGGCGTTCTCCCTCTCCGGCGGCGAGCGCCGCCGCGTGGAGATCACCCGCGCCTTGGTTACCTCGCCCGGCTTCATGTTGCTCGACGAGCCCTTCGCCGGTATCGATCCCATCGCGGTACTGGACATTCAGAACATTGTGGGTCAACTAAGAGAGCGGGGCATTGGCGTGTTGATCACCGACCACAACGTGCGCGAAACTCTCGGCATCTGCGACCGGGCGTACATCCTCAACGCCGGCACTATCCTCGAAGAGGGCACACCCGACGCCATCGCCAACAGCCCCGTGGCTCGCGAATTCTACCTCGGTCAACGCTTCACCCTGTAGGTAGTGCTATGGCTCTGGAAACCCGCCTGTACCAAAAGCTGAGTCAGCAACTGGTCATGACGCCCCAGCTGCGCCAGGCCATCAAGATTCTGCAAGTCTCACGTGCCGAACTCGAAGAGCTGATCGACCAGGAACTCACCGAGAATCCCACCCTGGAAGAAGAGATCGGGGCGGAAGTGGAGCCGGAGCGCCCGCGCACAGAGGAAAACCTCGACCCCGCGCCGGCCGACGACGTCGAGTCGTGGTCCGAACCGACCGAACCCAGTCGCGAGACCACCGCCGAAATCGAGCCCGAGAACCAGTCCAACGAGATCGACTGGAAGGAATACCTCGAAAACTACCGCAACGACTGGCAGGGCGCGACCGCGACCCCGGCCGACTATGACGAGGACAAGCGCCCGTCGCTGGAAAACACCCTGGTGCGCACGACCTCGTTGACCGAACACCTCATCTGGCAACTGCGCATGGTCGGGCTCAGCCCGGTCGAAGAGTCGGTGGCGGCCCTCATGATCGGCAACATCGACGAGGCCGGCTACTTGCGCGTGCCGGTCGAAGACATTGCCTTCCAGAGCGGGCAGGACCTCGAGCTGGTCGAGCACGTGCTCGAGAGCATCCAGGAGTTGGACCCGCCCGGTATCGGCGCCCGCGATCTGCGCGAGTGCTTGTTGCTCCAGCTGCGCGTCGAGGGCCTGGCCGACTCGGTCGCCGCCGCGGTGGTGGCCGACCACTTGCTGCTGCTCGAAAACAAGCGCTACGACAAGATCGCCAAGGAGCTCAACGTCTCGATCGAGGAGGTGGTGGCCGCCGCCAACACCATCGCCACCCTCGAACCCAAACCCGGCCGCAATTTCGGCGGCGGCGACACCCGTTACATCACCCCCGATGTGACGGTGCAGAAGGTCGACGGTGACTTCGTCGTTACCCTCAACGAGGAAGGCTTGCCGCGCTTGCGCGTCAGCTCCTTCTACCGCAGCGTGCTCGGCAACGACGAAACCACCGAGGCCAAACGCTACATTCAAGAAAAGATGCGCGCCGCCGCCTGGCTGATCAAGAGCATCCATCAGCGCCAGCGCACCTTGTTCATGGTCACCAGCAGCATCGTCAAATTCCAACGCGACTTCCTCGATCGCGGCATCGCTTACCTCAAGCCGCTCGTGCTCAAAGACGTCGCCATGGACATCGGTATGCACGAGTCCACCGTCAGCCGCGCCACCGCCAACAAGTACGTGCATACACCGCAAGGCATTTATGAGTTGAAGTTCTTCTTTACTTCGAGCCTCAATCGCAGCGACGGCGGCGAGGACGTGTCCGCCGAGAGCGTCAAGGAGCGGATTCGCACCATCATCTCCGCCGAGGATCAGCGCCGGCCCTTCAGCGACCAACACATCGCCCAGGTGTTGGCCAAAGAGGGCGTCGACATTGCCCGCCGCACGGTGGCCAAGTACCGCGAGATGATGGCCATCCTGCCGTCCTCGAAGCGGCGGCAAGTGTACTAACCCCAACCCCCACGAAGAGGAGTCCACCATGCCTGTGACGGTGACCTTTCGGCGGGTGCGGCCGACCGATGCGTTGCGCCGCTACGCCGAGACCAAGAGCCAGCGCTTGCAGAAGTTCGTACACGCGCCGGTTGATGCCCATGTGATCCTGTCGGTCGACAAGCACCGCCACATCGCCGAATTGGTGGTCAACGCCGACCGCCTGAACCTGACCGCAACCGAGGAAACCGCCGATCTCTATTCCGCCATCGACTTGGCCCTCGATAAGATCGAACGCCAACTGGCCAGACGCACCACCAAGCGCAAAGACCGCAAGTTCAACAGCGGCGCCACCGTCGAACGCGCCGCCACGGTCGGACGCGCCACCCGCGACCGCCGCGCTCGCGTGATCGCCACCGAGCGGGTCGCGGTCAAGCCGATGTCGGTAGATGAAGGCGTGCTGCAAATGAACCTGCTCAAGAAGGACTTCCTGCTGTTCAAGAACGAGGCCACCAATGCGCTCAGCGTCGTCTACCGTCGCCGCGACGGCAACTATGGACTGATTGAACCGGAGGTGCCCTGAGGCGCGGCCATGAAAATCAGCGACATCTTGCCCGAGGCGCTGGTCTTTCCGTCCCTGCGCGCCCAAACCAAGGCCGAAGTGGTGCGGGAGTTGGCCGAGCAACTGGCCGCCCAGTACCCCGAAATCGATCCCAACCGCCTCATCGAGGTGCTCTGGGAGCGCGAACGCTTGGGCAGTACCGCCATCGGCGACGGCATCGCTATCCCCCACGGCAAACTGCCCGGCCTGCGCCAGGTGCTCGGGGCCTTCGGCCGCCACGTGCAGGGCGTCGATTTCCAGTCGCTGGATGGACGTCCAACGCAGCTGTTCTTTCTGCTGGTGGCCCCGGACGACTCCGTGGGCCAGCACCTCAAAGCCTTGGCGCGGGTCTCGCGCTTGCTCAAGGATCGCGCCTTTCGCGCCCGCCTGCTGGCCGCCCCGGATCGCGCCGAACTGTGCCGCATCATCCGCGAGGAAGATGAACGACTCTAGCGTCAGAACCGCCGCCGCCGGCGGGATGAACCTCCAGCGCTCTTCGGGCGGGAACCCGCCGTGAAACGGATCCTGCGTGTCGTCATCGTGACCGGGATGGCCGGCGCCGGCAAGAGCACGGCCATCCATGTGCTGGAGGACCTGGGCTTCTATTGCATCGACAACCTGCCGGTGGTGCTGCTGCCGCGGTTCTTGGAGCTGTGTGAGACCGCCACGGAAGGCATCGGCCGGGTGGCGCTCGGCATCGACTTGCGCGAGCGCGAGTTCCTGCACGGCTACCCGGCGGTCCTCGACGACCTGCGCCGGCAAGGCCGGCGGGTGGAAGTGCTGTTTCTTGATGCCTCGGACGCGGTGCTGGTGCAGCGTTTCGGCGAGACCCGACGGCCGCATCCGCTCGCGGGCGATGCCGGCCCGCTGGCCGGCATCGCCCGCGAGCGCGAGCAAATCGCCGGCTTGCGCGAGCGCGCCGATCGCATCGTCGACACCAGCGCCTTGACCATTCATCAGCTGCGGGCCGAACTCACGCGTGGTTATGCCGCCGGACAGATCGAAGGCACGCTGCGCTTGCTCCTGACCTCGTTCGGCTTCAAGTTCGGGCTGCCCGCCGACGCCGAAATGGTCTTCGATACCCGCTTTGTGACCAACCCCTACTTCGTCGACGAATTGCGTGACCGCGACGGTCTCGACGCGGCGGTGGCGCAGTTCGTGCTCGATCGGGACGAGACTCGCCAGTTGCTCGCCGGCATTACCGGCTTGCTCGAACTGGTCTTTCCGCTCTACCAGCGCGACGGCAAGTCCTCGCTGGCAGTGGCTGTGGGCTGCACCGGCGGCCGCCACCGCTCGGTGGTCATCGTCGAACGGCTGGCGCAGCTCCTGGCCGCCAAGGGCCTGGCCACCCAGGTGCGCCACCGCGACCTCGGACGCTGATCATCATGGACCCCGTCCGCCGTGTCCTGCGCATCCAGAACCGCCTCGGCCTGCACATGCGCGCCGCCGCCAAGCTGGTACAGACGGCAAACAAGTACGATGCCGAGATCACCATCAGTAAGGACGGCCAGGATGTCAGCGGCAAGAGTATCCTGGCGCTGATGATGCTGGCGGCCCCGCAGGGCAGCCTGATCGAGGTCGAAGCCGCCGGGCCGCAGGCGGCCGAGGCCGTCGACGCCATCGGTGACTTGCTCGACCGCCGGTTCGATGAAGACGACGAATGAAGCGCCCTTGACCGCCGCCGGGGGGCCGTATTATTCAGCGCACTTCCGGACGCCGGCAGCATAGGCCCACGGGGGCACCAACCCCGGCCGAGTTCCCTTTATGAAAGGACCATCAATGGCGACGCAGCGATTCGACGTGAAAGACGCGAAACTCGCCCCGCTCGGCCAGAAGCGCATGGAGTGGGCCGATCAGCAGATGCCCGTGCTGCGCTCGATCCGCACCCGCTTCGAGCGCGAGCAGCCGTTGCGCGGCCTGACACTCGGCGCTTGCCTGCACGTGACCACCGAGACCGCCAACCTGATGCGGACGCTGAAGGCGGCCGGCGCCAGGGTCTTCCTCTGTGCCTCCAACCCGCTCTCCACCCAAGACGACGTCGCGGCGGCCTTGGCCAAAGGCGACGGCATCCCGACCTTCGCCATCAAGGGCGAGGACCACAAGACCTACTACGATCACCTGCGCGCCGTGCTCGAACAGAAGCCGGTGATCACCATCGACGACGGCGCCGACTTGGTGACTCTACTCCACACCGAGTACGCCAAGCAGGCCGGCGAGGTGCGCGCCAGCCTCGAAGAAACCACCACCGGGGTGATGCGCCTGCGCGCCATGGAGCGCGACGGCGCGTTGCGCATTCCCGTCATCTCCATCAACGATGCCGATACCAAGCACCTCTTCGACAACCGCTACGGCACCGGACAATCGACGCTCGACGGCTTGATCCGCGCCACCAATCTGCTGTTAGCCGGCCGCCTGGTGGTGGTGGCGGGCTACGGCTGGTGCGGCCGCGGCGTCGCCAGCCGCGCCCGCGGCCTCGGCGCTCAAGTGGTGGTAACCGAGGTCGACCCGATCCGGGCGCTGGAAGCCGCCATGGACGGCTTCCGCGTCATGCCGATGCGCGATGCCGCCAAAATCGGCGAGGTCTTCATCACCGTCACCGGCGACAAGCACGTCGTCCGCGAAGAGCATTTCGTGCAGATGCAGGACGGCGCCATCCTCTGCAACTCCGGCCACTTCGACATCGAGATTGACCTCAAGACGCTGCGCCGCCTCAGCAAGCGCCTGGATAAAGAAGTGCGCCCCATGGTTGACCGCTACGTGCTCAACAACGACCGCTCGCTTTACGTCATCGCCGAAGGCCGTCTGGTGAACCTGGCGGCCGCCGAAGGACATCCGGCGGCAGTGATGGATATGAGCTTCGCTACCCAGGCCCTGTGCGCCGAGTGGGCGGTGCGCTCGAGCCGCAACGGCGGCTTAGCGCTGCGCGTTCACGAGGTACCGAAAGACATCGAGGAGACCGTCGCCACACTCAAACTCGCCAGCATGGGCATCAAGCTCGATCGCCTCACCACCGACCAGCGCCACTACCTGACCTCGTGGTCCGAAGGCACGTGAACACCGCCATCAGGCTCAGGCGCGCGCCGATGCCGGTGAGCTGAGCCCCCGATTGGTGCCGGCGCTTCTCGGGCCGCGCGGCTTGGCGCCGGCGTGCGGCCCCGCCGCCGGAATGTGAATGCGAAAAGTTGCCCCTCGCCCGGGGGCGCTGCGGACGTCGATCTCGCCACCGAGCAGGCCGATCAGCCGCTTGACGATGTAAAGTCCCAAACCCACGCCCCCAAGCGCCGGGTCGCGCTCTGACGACTGGCGAAACATCTCGAAGATCACCGTCAGGTCCTGGGCGGCAATCCCCCGCCCCGAGTCCTGCACCACGAAGTGTACCCACTGCCGGTCGGGATCGGTCGTGGCCGTCACCAACACCTGGCCGGCGTCGGTGAACTTGAGCGCGTTATGCACCAGGTTGCGCAGTACCACTTGTAGTTTGCTTGCATCACTACGAATCTGGGGCACGGCCGGATCGATGCGCCATTGCAGCTCCACCCCGGACTTGCGCCACGAGGGCGGGATCGCACCGAAGACCTGCGCCAGCACCTCCGGCACCGACACCTCGCGCAGCTCGACCGTCATCAGGCCTCGTTCCAGGCGCCCGACGTCGAGTGTGGCTTGAATCAGATCGAGTAACTGCAACGCCTGCTCGTGGACGCGCGCGAGGGTGTCGAGATGATCGGGCGACAAGTCGCCGAACATGCCCTCGCGTTGCATCTCGGTATAACCGATGATGACGTTGAGCGGCGTGCGCAGCTCGTGCGACATGGTGGCGGTGAACTCCTCGCGCAGGCTACCGGCGGTACGCAGATCGTTGACCAGGTTGGCGATTTCCAGCGCTGCCGCCGCTTGCAAGGCGATGCCGCTGAGAATCTGGCACGCCTTGGGTGACGCCGGCTCGCAGCCGCGCCGGGCCACCAGCACCAGGCCCAACGGCCGCCCGCCGCGCTGCAAGCGCGCCGCCAGGACCGCGCCGGCCTTCCAGCGCCGCAGCAAAGCATCAAGCACCGGGTCACGCAGCGCCACCCGCGGGATATCGGCCATGCCTTCGCGCAGCGCGCCCTGCAACTGCTCGGCGTTACGAAGGTTGACCTCGAGCTGATGAGCTTCGCTACTCCCACCGCCGCCGGCGGTGGCGGCGACGCGCAGCGCCTCGCGCGCGGCATCCCACAGCAGGACCGCGGCAGCCGCGCCGTTGGTCAGCGCGTAAGCGTTGCGCGCCACGCGCACCGCCAGCTCACCGGCATCGAGCGAGGCGGAGATGTCACGCGTCGCCGTCAGGATGGCCTCCGCCACCTCGCTGCCCTGTTGCTGCGCCGCATTGGCGGCGGCCAGCGCCTCGGCCCCGCGCTGCAACTCGCCGATCCGCTCGCGCAGTCGCCGCACACTGCCCTGGCGCACGGCCATAGCCGCGCTGGCCAGAGCGGCTGCGCCCAACCCTGCGACCGGCAACAGCGCCCCCGCTAATACTCCACCGGCGCACCACCACCCTAGGCCCGCCGCGAAGGCCGCCGCGGTCGGCCCCGACAACGGGAGCGTGAAGAACAGCGGCGGCCCGATAACCATCAGCACGAGAATCACCAACAGCAACTCGTCACCGGCGCCGGCGCTTTGCAGGCCATAACCCAGTCCCAGTGCGGCAGCGACCCATCCGGCCGCCGCCGCACCGGTCTTCCACCAAGACCTCCACCCCGCAAACGCAATGCGCCCCGCCGCGGCTTCGCGCACGGGCGATGCCGCGGCAAATGCCGGCGATTTCCCCGCTCGCAAACGCGCCGCGGGCGCCGCCGGCAGCTGGGGCGCGAGTGCTAAACGCTGAGATATGCCGATTCCGACCGAAGACACATTGGGCGGTACAGCTAGCCACGTGCCATCAGGCAACTGGTCACATCTACGGACGGCAGCGGCGCTTTACTTCCGTCTTTCTTGACGCTCTGACGCGGCATTGCCGCGACGCGCTCGTGCCTGCCGGCGCTCACCACGTGGGTGGTGTCCGTCACACCGGCGGCCGGCATGGTACCAGCACCCGCCGCCGTAGTGACAACACCGGCTCATTGCGCTGGTTCCAGGCGCGGGTCTCGACGTACAGCACGCCGCGATCGGCACGCCCGCGCGAGCGGGTCTTCTCCAAGATCTCGCTCTCCGCATAGATGGTGTCGCCGTGAAACGTCGGGCCGAGGTGCTTGATGTTCTCGTATTCGAGGTTGGCGATCGCGTTCTGGCTGATGTCTTTCACGCTCATGCCGACCGCGAGGGCGAACACCAAAATCCCGTTGACCAAGCACTTGCCATGCTGGGACTGGCTGGCGTAGTGGTCGTCGAAGTGGATCGGGTTGGTGTTCATCGTCAGCAAGGTGAACCAGGTGTCATCGAAGTCACGGATGGTCCGCCCGGGCCAGTGCTTGATGACCTGACCGGCGCTGAGGTCGTCGAAGTAAGGGCCGTTGTGCATTGGGCCACCTCCGGCGCGGCTCATAACAACGGCGCAGCGCCGGCTCAAGCCGAAAGCGGCCAAGACCGCTCGCCGGATCCGCGTCCACTTACTCGCCGACCTCGGAGTAACCGACCACCTCCACCGTGGTTTCGAAATGTCCGTCGCTACGGTCTGGCAACGGCGGGTTGGGGCGGTACTTGAAGGCGACGCTGACGTCGGGGGGGATTTCTTCGTGCACGGTATAGTATGCCACTCGTCCGGGATTGTCGGGGCCTGGGTTGCGTTCGTTCTTCCAAATCCACTGGTGGCGGATTAGCAGCCGCACGTCGCGCAGCGGCTTGCGGGCATTGTTGACCACCAGCCCCGACACGGCCCCTGCCCGCACCCGCAGATCGCGCACGACCACCTGCTGGGCGACGCGCTCCTCGGTTATGACCTGTCCGCCGCGAGCCTCACCCGCACCGGCCACCACCACCAATCCCGCGACCACGCCTGCTATGACTCTCACCTGCATTGCCCTGATCCCCCCTTCCCTGCTTGCTCCTAACTGCCCACCCTCAGCGAGTCCGCCCGCGTACACCTAACCGCCGACGCTGGCGCGCAATCGCACCACCTCCGGCTCGCCCGGAGCGATCTCTTCGGCCCGCCACACGTGCCGGCGGGCTTCATCGAGTTGCTCGCGCTGGGTGTAGTAGAACGCCAAGCGTAAACGCACCGGCAACTCGCTCTGTGCCGGCACCCCCAACTCAAGCCAGCGCTCATAGAGCTGCGCCGCCGCCTCAGAAGCGCCGATGAGATCCAATACCTCGGCATAGCTCGACAACGCCGCCGCGCGGCCCGACGGCCATTGCCAAGAAGTGACTGGTGCTAACAGGTCGTCGATAGCGCTCTTCTGCTCCGCGGTTGCCCGTTGGAGGGCCGCCGCGATCAGCTCCTCGTTGCCGGCAATGCGCACAAACACGATCGCGACCTCGTCGACGTAGACCAAGGACCAGTTCTCACTCGCCATCAGCCAGCTGATCAGGGTGTGGCGATTGCTCCAGCGGTGAAACAAGATGGCCGTCGAAATCGCGCGCCGGTCGGCTTCCGCCTGCCAGCGTTCGGGGTCGGCAAGAGCGGCCATGTAAGCGGAGAAGAACTCCGCGTCGTATACCTCCAAGCGCCCGTCGATGTAAACGCCGCCGTCGGACGGCGCCGCCCACGTCAGGTAGCCGCCGGCAGCCAGATCGTTATACAAGCGCGGCGGCAGCTTCATCTCTTTGACGAATTCCGCGGCCCGGATCGGGAAGTTCACCGCCAGCACGCCGGTGCCGAACTCACGCGGCTCCAGACTCAAGCGATAGAGCTGATTGCTGGCAATCCCGGCGCCGGCCAGCAGCAGCAGCGGCACCATGGCCGCCGTCAGGGCGTGCTCTACCGGCCGCAGCGACTGGCGGACCCGCTGCGGCAGTGCCGCCGGCAACAGCGCCAGGCACTGGCCTACGAACGGCGCCGCCCCCAAGGTAAACAGCGCCGTGTTCCTCCGCGCCAACAGCGAGAGATAGGCGAGGCCGGCAAAGAACAGCAGGCCGGAGAGGTCCAAGCCCGCCCTGCGACCGGTGGGGGCCAATGCCGCTTGCCCGCCTTGACGCCGGCGCGCCGCTCGCCCCGATGCACCAGTAACCGACCGCCCGGCCACTAGACTCAGCACCACTACCGACAGGACAACCAGCACGCTGAACATCAGGAACAGCTGGTAGGCGCCCAATGCCACGGTGGGAAAATATCCCGAGAACGGCGGGCGGAACTCACCGATGCTTTGAAACACCGGATTGCTGCCGTTGATCCGCGACAGCAGCTTGAACGGGAACAGCACCCCGGTAGCGAAGTAGGGATTGACCAACGTTGCCAGCATGGCGGCGCCGCCGCTCAGCAGTACCCGTCGGTTGCCGACAGGCCCAAAGGACGAGGCCCGGCGCCAGTTCACCGGCAACATCGGCAAGTGCTCCGCCGTCGCTGCCACCATCTGACACCCGATGGCGAATATCCCGACGATAAACAACGAGTGAACGTTGACCCACAGCAGCATCACCACCGGTACCAGCCACAGCCGCCGGCCCCCATCCCGCCGCGCGCTGGCAAACAGGTACAGCAGCGCTTGCAAAAACAAGAACGAGGCGATCTCCGGACGGATCTGCAACCGCTCTTCCGCCGTCAGCACAACCCACAGCGCCAGCACCGCCGCGGTCAGCGGGGTGAGCACCGAGCGCAGGGACTTCAGCACCAGAGCGATCGTCAGCCCGAAGATCACCGCCGTTGTGATTACCAGCGCGTCCGCGCCGCCGAGTTGATAGAGGGCGTACAAGAGGACGTCGTACAGCCACTGCAAGTTGATCCACGGATGCTCCGGCACCGTGTGTGACAAGGTGTCGGTATGGGGCACGCGCAGGTGCTGCACCATCCACCGGCCGGCGGCCAGGTGCCACCAGGTGTCGGTGTCTTCCATCCGCCGCAGCGCCAAGATGACCGCGAAGCCGGTGGTCAGCGCCGGCAACAAAGCGCCGGCCTTCTCGCTCACGAGGCTCAAAGATAGCCGCGGGCGCACGCGCGCTTGCGGTTCGACACTCGCAGCGTTCATGCCGCCACCGCGCCAGCCGTCACCGCGACGGCGAGAAAGCGTTCGATCATCGCATTCACCTGTTCCGGCACTTCCAGCTGGTTGAAATGGCCGGCGCCCACCGTCTGGCCGGTGAGCACGTGCGGGCAGAGCGCTCGCAAGTGTGCCAGGTCGACGAAAGGCGGATGGGCCGACAGCGCCAGCCACGGCACCCGGCAACTAGTGGCGGCGCTGGTGTAATCATAACTGGCGATGTGCTCGAAGGCCGAGGCCATGACGTGTTGCGGGGCAGAAGACATCAGGTCAACGATTCGCGCCTTCCGCTGCGCGTCGTCGCTGGGTAAGAACAACATTGAGGAGACGAACTGCCGCTGTGCCTCGCGGTACTCGGGCGTGCGCAACATGGCGGCGATCGCCGCCATGCTCTCCCTGGCAGCCGCCAGCGGCGGAATCGGCGAATCGACGCTCACGATCGCGGCGGGCAGCTGCGGGTAGCGGCTGGACAACTCCAACGCGATCACGCCCCCCATGCTGTGGCCGATCACCACCGGCCGCTCCAGCCCCAGCTGATCGCAGAGCCAGACCAGGTCATCGGCAAATGCCGTCATGCTGTAATGCTGTTGCGGTTTGTCGCTGCGGCCGTGGCCGCGCAGATCAACTGCCACCACGCGGTGACGCCGGCGAAAATGCTCGAACTGGGGAGCGAAGAAACTGTGATCACAGGTCCACCCGTGCACCAGCAGCAGCGGCGGGCGACCGCCCCCGGCTTCCTCGAAAAACAACCGCACGCCGTCGTGATCGATTAGGGGCATGGCTTCCTCCGGGCGCCGAGCCTAAATCGGATGCCGGCAAACGTAAAGCCGCGCCAACACCCTGCTGCGGCCGCGGGACGCGCCGGTTGCGGCGCCGGCCCGGGCGCGGTACTCAAGCGGCCATGAAGGTCGCAATCATTGGCGCGGGAGCTGCGGGCCTGGCCGCGGCGTACGATCTGGCCGGCGCGGGCCAGGCGGTGACGGTCTACGAAGCCGCCGCCCAGGTCGGCGGGCTGGCCTCCGGATTCAAGGAGCCGCATTGGGACTGGACCATCGAGCGTTTCTATCACCACTGGTTCCAGACCGACAAAGCGGTGCTGGAGCTGGCTAGCGAAATCGGCGCCGGCGACAAGGTCCGGTTTCCCCGGCCGATCACCGCGGTTTACGACCGCGGCCGCTTTCATGCCTTTGATTCGCCGCTGGCGGTGCTGACGTTTCCCGGCCTGTCGTGGCTCGATAAGCTTCGGTTCGCTCTCGCGGGGGCATATTTGCGTTTCAGCCCGTGGTGGCAGCCGCTCGAGCGGGTCACCGCGCACCAATGGCTCAGCCGCTGGATGGGCAGGCGCGCTTACGAAAAGCTGTGGCAACCGCTGCTGGTCGGCAAATTCGGCGACGAGCACGCGCGCCAGGTGAATATGGCTTGGTTCTGGGCCCGCCTGCACGCCCGCACCACGCGGCTCGGCACCTTCGTCGGCGGCTTCCAAGCCTTCTTCGACGCGCTCGCTGAAGCCGCGCGCCAGCGCGGTGCGGTGATCCGGCTCGATACCGCCGTGCGCACAATCGCGCCCCGCGCCGGCGGCGGGCTCACCCTCCAGACCCCCGCCGGCGCGCTCGACTACGATGCCTGCTTGGTGACGACCTCGCCGGCCTTGCTCTCGCGCTTGGCGCCGGCACTCCCACCGCAGTACCTGGCGCAGCTCTCGGCGCTCAAGTCGATGGGCGCCGTGGTGCTGATCTTGTCACTCAGCCACCAGCTCAGCGAGCAGGGCGTATACTGGCACAACCTGCCCAAGGGCGAGGGCTTCCCCTTTCTCGCCTTGTGTGAGCACACCAACTTCGTCGAGTGCGAGCACTTCGGCGGCGATCACATCGTGTACTGCGGCGACTATCTCGACCCCAGTCACCGCTACTTCCAGTGCTCGCACGAGGAGATCGTGGCAGAGTTCCTGCCCGCGTTGTCGCGCTTCAACGCCAAGTTTGAGCGCTCTTGGGTCAAGAAGACCTGGCTGTTCCGCGAGCCCTACGCGCAACCCGTGCCGCCGGTCAATCACTCGCGCAACATCCCCGATGTGCGCACGCCGATCCCCGGGCTGTACTTGGCCTCGATGTCGCAGGTCTATCCCTGGGACCGCGGCACCAACTTCGCCGTCGAACTCGGCCGGCGCACCGCCAAGCTGATGCGCGGGTGAGCTGCGGCTCGCTGGTCCGGCGGCGCCGCCGGGTCAGAACTCGCCGACCGCGCCGCGCGGCAAATCGACGTGAAACGTGGCCCCGTGCGGTTGCACCGGGGCGAAGGTGAGGTTGCCGCCGTGGGCTTGCACCATCTGGCGCGCCACCGCCAAGCCCAAGCCGGTGCCGTGCGGCTTGGTGGTCTCGAACAGCCGAAACAGCTGCACCGACGCGGGCAGACCGGGACCGGTATCGCTCACCGAGATGCGCACCCGGTCCTGGGCCAGCGCGCTGACCTCGATGCTGACGCAGCCGGGGCCTTGCTCGATCGCTTCCAGCGCGTTCTTGACCAGGTTGTCCAGCACCCGGCGCAGCTTGTCTTCGTCGGCTACCAGGCTGGCAGCAGCACGATCAGCGGCCCTGGTCGCCAGCGTGATACCACGGGCTGCCGCCAGCGGCTGCCACAGGTCGATCACCTCCTGCACGAATCGCGGCACCGCAATGGTCTTCAGCTCCAAGCGCTGCTCGCGGGCGAAGTCGCGGAACTCGGCGATCAGCGTGTTCAAACGGTGAGCTTCAGCCACAATCCGTTCGGCCGCGGCGCGCACCGTGCTGACGGGCCGATCGGGATCACGGCTGGCCCGGCGCGCGATCAGTTGCGCTTGCATCGAGACGCCCGCCAGCGGGTTTCCCAGATCATGAATGATTTGCGCCGTGATCGCGCCGATGTCGGCCAGCCGCTCGCGTTGCTGCACCAGCCGCTGACTGACGGCCAACTCCGCTTCCGCCCGCTTGCGGACAATGAAATCGCCGATCTGCTTGCCGAGCGACTCCAGCGTATCGAGCGTCTCGCGGCTGCACCTCCGCAAGTCGCGGCGGTAAAACGCCATCACCCCAATCACCTCATGGCCGTTGCCGAGCGGGAAGGCGCAGGCATGGGGCAAGCCCAACTTGATGACTATGGACGAGCGGTGAAAGCCTTCATCCGCCGTGACGTCGGGGATGCAGACGGCGCGGCCGCTGGCCCACACCCGGCCAGGCAACCCGCCGGCGATCTGGAAGACGCTCCGGCTGCTGGCGGCTTGGAATTCCGTGGCGTCCAGCGACGGTACGTGCCACATGCCATCCCAGCGCAATTCCTGGCTCGCGGCGTCAAGGTGCCACAGCTCCCCCAACTGCCATCCCAGCCCCTCGCAGATCGCTTGCAGCAACGCAGGGGTAGCCTCCGCCAGCGATGGCGAGGCCGCCAACACCCGCGTCACCGCGTACTGCGCACTCAACCGCTGCGCCGCGCAGAGGCGCTCCGTGATGTCGTGTCCCACCGCCAGCACGCCGAGGACGCTGCCACCGGGGTCTGTGAGCGTCTTGGTGTACCACTCGATCTCGCGTTCGTGGCCGTGCTTGGTGACAATCGGATTGATATTGCCTTGCACCCGGGCGCCGCTGACCGCGGTCTCGAATAACTCCCGGATGCGCTGGCGGTCGCGCTGCGGCAAGAAGGTCGCAAACCAGTCGTGGCCTTGCACCTCCGACAAGCTATAGCCGGAAACCTCCTCGAAGAAGGGGTTGAAGCGAACGATCCGGCCACGACTATCGAGCACCAACACGATCACCTGGGCGGTCTCAATCAAGCTCTCGGCGAAGTCGCGCTCGCGCCGCAGCGCCTCCTCGACGCGGATGCGTTCACTGACATCCCGCACCAGCCAGCGCACGCCCGTCAGGCGGCCGCTGGCATCGCTCACGGCGGTAGCAACCAAAGCGGCGTCAAAGCCAGAGCCATCGTCACTGGTCGGCTGCAGGCGAACGATCCACTCTTGTCCGCCCTTGTCCTGGCCTTTCTCCAAGCGCGATAGCTGCTGGCGAAATACCGGCCGCTGCTCCGGGCACACGAAAACCGCCAACGGCTTGCGCTGCAACGAGTCACGGCGCCGATTGAGGAGTCGCGCGGCCGCGCGGTTGGCTTCCACAATCGTGCCCGCGGCGTCAGTTAGCAGGTGGGCATCGGGAGCAAGCTCGAACAGCTCCTGGTAACGCCGGCATCGCGCTTCGAGTGCCTGCCGCGCGGCCAGCAATTCCTTACTCTCGGCTTGCGCCTCCTCCTCGGCACTGCGCAGCTTCTCCAGCGTCTCGGCCAGCGCCGCCATCGTGTTTGCGGGCAGAGCCGTACGCCGCTGGCTGCGTCCCAGCCGCTCCAACTGCACTCGCGCGGCTTTGATCTTTGCGCCGAAACGAAGCTGCGCCATGCGCGCCACCTGCCGATTCACGCCGGGGCGAGATCCCCGGTTACGAGGCAGTTGACCACGTTCGCCCACGGCAAACAAGCGACGGGCGAAGTGCAAACCGCCGCCGGGCTTCGCGCCGCCGGCCGTTCCGTGCTAAGGGACGGTGCGCTTTCTATGAACACCCTGCATGAGGAGCCGGCACTTGCCTGCGCCCCGGCGGCGCCCCCGGCGCTGACTCCGCTGCGCGTCCTGGTCGTCGAGGACTCGGAAGACGATGCCCTGTTGGTAATTGCCGAACTCCGCCGGGGCGCGTTCGAGCCGAGGTGGATGCGGGTGGAGACTGCGGAGACCATGGCGGCTGCGCTAGCGCAGCAGCCCTGGGACGTAATTCTGGCGGACTACGAGATGCCCCATTTCAGTGGACCCGCGGCGCTCAAGCTGGTGCGCGAGGCGCGCCACGATCTCCCGTTCATAATGGTGTCGGGCACCATTGGCGAAGAGGTGGCGGTGGCGATGATGCGGGCCGGTGCGCACGATTACGTGATGAAGACCAATTTGACCCGCCTGAGCGCGGCCGTGGCGCGCGAGTTGCGCGACGCCGAGGAGCGGCGCTTACGCTCCGCCGCCGAGGTCGCCCTGCGCGATAGCGAAGCCCGCTTCCAGGCTTTCATGGACCACAGTCCGGCGGTGGCCTTCATCAAGGACGACGCCGGCCGCTACGTCTACGTCAGCTCCGCTTTTGAACGGTTCTTCC
This sequence comes from Deltaproteobacteria bacterium, assembly GCA_016210005.1. NCBI lineage: Bacteria > Pseudomonadati > Myxococcota > Myxococcia > Deltaproteobacteria bacterium. The sequence goes on from JACQVA010000127.1 coordinate 46,280, forward strand.
AAACCACGATGGCAGCCACGCGCGGTAAGACCGATGATGACCTGTGGCCGGCGGCGGTAGCACAACGGATACGGGAAAACGACGAGGTCGTGCTCAGCCGCAACCAGGCCGTCGAGCTAACCGAAACCGTGCCGACCACCGACGGCCTGGTGCGCGACTGGGTGGTACTCAAGTTTCCCATCACCGATGCCGGCGGGCAGCGCTTTATCGGCGGCGTCGCCGTCGACGTCACCGACCGAAAGCTGGTCGAGGCCCGGGTGCAAGCGCTCGAGAAGCTGGCGCAGCAGCGCGCTCGCCTCGCTGACATCGGCGCTATCACCGCTCAAATCGTGCACGACTTGGGCAACCCGCTGGCCGGCTTGGCAATGCAAGCGCAGCTCATCTTGCACCGCGCCAAGCGTGACCCGAACCAACCGCTCAGCAGCGTCACTCAAGCGGCTGAACGCATCGTCGGTGAGGTGTTCCGCCTTGACTCGTTGATCAAGGAGTTCATGGACTTCTCCCGCGAGCAGCGGCTGGAGCTGAAACCGCTCCAGCTGTCGCGTTTCTTGCGCGAGGTGGTCAGCTTCTGGCGCCCGGTGGCCGCCGCTCGCCGGATCGATGTCGCCCTCGATGTCCCTAGGAACCTGCCGCAGTTGCTCGCCGATGAAGAGAAGCTGCGCCGGGTGTTCGAGAACTTGGTGAAGAACGCGGTCGAGGCCATCGAGATGGGGCCCGGGCGCATTCACATTGCGGTCAGTCAACCCGCACCGCAGCGCATTCGCATTTCGGTGGCCGATGACGGGCCGGGCATTCCCGAGACGGTGCAGGTGTTCCGCCTCTTCGAGACCACCAAGCGTCACGGTACCGGCCTCGGCCTGGCCATTGCCAAGCAAATCGTGCTGGCACACGGCGGCGACATCGCTTTCGAGCGGGTAAAACCCCACGGCACGGTCTTCCACGTCGAGCTGCAACAGCAGGCGCCAGGGGGATGAGGGGCAGCTGCATGACAAGGATCGCATTCCGGCCCGCGGCGGGCGGGAAGAGCGCCGGGCGCTGGCGCCGATTGCAGCCCTGGTCCGGGTTTACCAGGGGTGAGAATCCCTGCGCGCCCGGGCGGCCGCAGAGGCGTGTTCTGCGCCGGGCTGGTTGCTGGCAAGACATTTGCGGCACAGGCGGTGGCCTGGCCTCGGCGTGCGCGCCGGGCCAGTGAGTTGTCGCATGGAGGAGGCCATGAGCGTAGCCGAGATGATGAGCCAAGACGTGAAGACGTGCCGCCCGCAGGACACCTTGAACTCGGCGGCCCACTTGATGTGGGAGTTTGACTGCGGCTGTGTGCCGGTGGTCGACAGCGATAACCACGTTGTCGGCATGCTGACCGACCGCGACATCTGCATGGCCGCCTATACCCAGGGCGCCCTGCTGAGCGAGCTGGGCGTGGCCAGCGCGATGTCGAAGGAGGTATACACGTGCGGGCCGCAGGACACGCCAGCGGCGGCGGAAGAGTTGATGCGGGCGCACCAGATCCGGCGCCTGCCGGTGGTCGATGCTGCCGGCCGCCTCGTCGGCCTCGTGTCGTTGAACGACCTGGCGCGGGAAGCCGGGCGCCAGCCCGCGCGCAAGACCAAGAGGCAAGTCAAAGCCGACGAAGTGATAACTACGCTGGCTGCAATCTGTGCCCGGCGCCCCGGGCCGCAACTGAGCGCAGCGTAACTTGACCGCCCGCCACCGATGCCGCCAGTCCATCCGGCGCGCGGCCGCCGCGGCGGCGCCGCGCCCGCGACTCGCGCGTAGTCAGGAGTGACACATGCAACTGCCGTTACAGATCACTTTTCGTGAGATGGAACCGTCCGCCGCGGTCGCCGCCAAGATTCGCGAGCGCGCCGCCAAACTCGACGAATACTACGAGCGCATCATGAGCTGCCGCGTGGTGGTCGAGGCCCCGCATCGCCATCGCCACCAAGGTAAGTTGTTTCACGTCCGCATCGATCTAACCGTGCCCAACGGCGAACTGGTGGTCAAGCGCGAGCCCGCCGCTCATCACGCCCATGAAGACGTTTATGTGGCCATCCGCGATGCCTTCAATGCCGCGCAACGCCAGCTCGCGGACTATGCCCGCCGCCAGCGCCGCGACGTGAAGACCCACGAGGCGGCGCCGCCGGCCCGAGTCGCTCAGCTGTTTCCCGAAGCTGAATACGGCTTCATCGTTACCTTCGATGGCCGCGAGATCTACTTCCACAAGAACAGTGTGCTCAACCACGGCTTCGCGCGCTTGGAGGTGGGCACCGAGGTGCAGTTTGTGGAGGAGCAGGGCGAGAAAGGCCCGCAGGCGAGCACGGTCAGAGTGGTGGGCAAGCCCCGCGGCTGAGGGTGACCGCCGTGCTCATCCCCAAGCACCTCGTGTCTACGCCGGCACGATGGTCGTGCCGGTGGTGCCGCTGAGAGCGCCTTCGATAGCGCCGAGGGTGGCGATAACCGCGGGCCGCGCGGTGGCGCTGGCGAATTGCACTGCGCTCTCCACCTTGGGCGCCATCGAGCCGGGCGCAAAGACGTGATGCGCCAGACGCTCGCGGGCTTGTGCCACCGTCATCCGATGAATTGCCTGCTGATCGCTGGCACCGAATTGATCAAAGGCGTGCGACACGTCGGTCACGAACAGCAGACACTCGGCTCGTAAGGCTACCGCCAGGAGCGCGGCCACCCAATCCTTGTCGATCACCGCCGGTTGTGCCCGGCGCACCCCGGCAGTCTGCGCCAGCGCTACGCCGCCACCGCCGCCAGCCACAACGTGACCAGTGGCCAACAGTGTGCGAATCGCCTCGGCTTCGATCACCGCCAACGGGCGCGGCGACGCCACCACCCGGCGCCAGCCGCGGCCGTCGGGTGTCGGCAACGAGGCTACGCCGGCGGGCTTACTACTCAGTACCGCCCCCACCGGCTTGGTGGGCTGCGCAAAGGCCGGGTCGCCCGCGTCGACCAGCACCCGAGTGATTATCGCTACGCCGGCGGCCCCGCCCAGCTCGTGATCTAATGCTTCCGCCAGCAAGTAGCCGATCTCCCCTTGCGTCTGCGCCACGTGCACATCGAGGCGCTCGGAATCGCCGAAGCCCGGGGCGGCAAGCAGGCGGCCTACTTGCGGGCCGTTGCCGTGGACAACGAGCAAGCGCCAGCCGCGCCGCGCCAGGCCGGCCAGCTCACTAACCGCGCGTTCGATGACCTCGCGCTCGGTGGCAAATGATAGATCCCCGGCCGGCGGCGTGATGGCATTGCCGCCGAGCGCCACAACCATCAGCGGTGAGCTGGCCGCGACACTCATGGAATCACAGCGCCGAACCGGGCAGCAAGGAAGTCGTCGACGATGGTACCCAGGGTCGGCTCGCCCGCGTCGGCGTACTCGTAGCGGGCGCGCACCACCGGCTTGTCGAGCGCGATCAGCGCTGCCAAGTCAATCGGCGTGGCCGCCACCACCACCTCGGCCGCCGCCGCGTTGATCGTCTGGCGCAGGGCCGCGAGCTGCTCGGTGTTGTAACCGACCGCAGGCAGGACCGGCCCGATGTGGGGATACTGCCCGAAGACGGCCCGCAAGCTGGCAGCAGCGAACGGCCGCGGATCGACGATCGCCGCCGCCCCCACCGCCATCGCCGCGCGGTACCCAGCCCCGTGCGGCAGGCCCCCGTGCGTGATCGTCGGCCCATCCTCGACCACCAGCACCCGGCGCCCGCGGACGGCATCGGGATCATCCAAGCGCACCGGCGAAGCCGCCCGCACAATGGCGGCGGACGCGTTGACGGCGCGGATGTCGTTGACCACCTGCTCGACCTGTGCCGGCGTAGCCGCGTCCACTTTGTTCACCACCGCCACGTCGGCCATGCGCAACACCGCCTCACCCGGGTGATACGCTGCCGCCTGTCCCGGCCGCAGTGCATCGGTCATCGCAATCAGCAGGCTCGGGCGAACGAACGGAAAATCATTGTTGCCGCCGTCCCAGACGATGATGTCCGCCTCGCGTTGCGCCTGCGCGACAATGGCGGCGTAATCCACGCCGGCGAAGACAACGTTGCCGGCCTCCAAGTGCGGCTCATACTCTTCGCGCTCCTCGGCCGTGCACCGAGCCGCGTCGAGATCGGCGGCGGTGGCAAAGCGCTGCACCCCTTCGCGCTCCAAATCGCCGTACGGCATCGGATGGCGCAGGACGGCCACCCGCAGGCCACGGCTGCGCAAGCGGCGGCCCAGCCAGCGCGCGGTCTGCGACTTGCCGCAGCCGGTGCGGATGGCACAGACCGCGATCACCGGTACGCTCGCCAGCAACATGGTGCGCTGGGGTCCGAGCAAAACGAAGTCGGCGCCGCAGGCGAGCGCCCGCGCGGCCAGGTGCATCACGTGCGCGTGCGACACGTCGCTGTAAGCGAACACGACTTGATCGATGCGCTCGCGCCGGCAGATAGCTTCCAGTTCGGTTTCGTCCGCAATCGGGATGCCCGCCGGATAGCGGGCACCGGCCAGCGCTGCCGGATAACGGCGGCCACTGATGCCGGGAATCTGCGCGGCGGTAAACGCCGCCACCGTGACCGCCGGATCGTCGCGGTAAACGACGTTGAAATTGTGGAAGTCGCGCCCGGCGGCACCGAGGATGAGCACACGGATCGGCGTGGCCACGGTCACCTGCACCTATTTCAGCGCCTCGATGATCTTCGTGCCCGCGTCGGCTTCCAGATCCACCGCTGTGGTTTCCAGCAGGCGTGCGATCATCATGTAGTAGCCCACCGCCAGGATCAGCTCGACGGTTTCGCGCGCCGAGAAGTGCTGGCGGGCGGCGGCGAAGGTGGCGTCCGAAACCCGCACGTCGCGGATCAGCTCATCGGTAAAGCGCAGCATGACCTGCTCGCGGGCGTCGAAGCAGACCGCGGCGGTATCGCCGCGTTCAAGTGCGGCGACTTGCTCTTCGCTGGCGCCGGCGGCCTTGGCGATGGGCACATGCTGCACCCACTCGTAGCGGGCACGCGAGAGCTGGGCGACGCGCAGGATGGCCAACTCGCGCAGCTTGCCGCTCAGCTGTTGCTTGGCCAAAATGCGGCTGCCCAGGCGCACCAACGGGCGAAAGTTGGTTTCCGCGTGCGCCATCATGTGAAAGACGTTGAGCGGCACCGCCAGCCGGCTGAAGGTATCGCGGACCTCGTCGGCGGTGGCGGTGGCCGGGTCAACGTACGGTAGTCGTGCCATGGGTTCTCCTTCGCCTTAGCCGGCGTTGCCCCGGCATCGGCGCTGCTTGTACTGCGCCCGCCCTCGCCCTGCAATCACGCCGCCGGCATATACTGCTACTTTCAACAGACTAGGGATGAGTCAGTCAGCACTAGGGCAGACTGTGCCTGCCGCTCGCTTGTCGCGCCCAGAGTTGGCAGGCACAGCCTGCCCTACTACTGACCTGAAACTCGCACCCGCAGAACTTGCCACTTCCAACAACTCTCGCCCTGGGTTAGATGATGCCCCGGCAAGGGGGAGTGATGGAACGGATCTGTGGCCCGGAGCGACCGGGAGGACAAGGTCTCGATGCGCAACAGGAGGAGTCCGGCAACCGCGCGATCGTGGCGCTGCTTACCGACCCACAAGTGCGGGAGCAGACGGATTTGGTGATCACTTGTCGTGACCAAGCCTACGAGGTGTGGGCGCGGCGCGGTATGATCCGCTTCCAGCGCGTATTAGCCGAGGGGCGCTACCATTACCGCATCGTCGAGCAGATCGGTGTCAACCCGATCGCGGACCAGCGCCACACGCTCCTGGCCACCTGCGCCGAAGAGCTGCAAGCCGCCGGCACCGGCGGACATCGTACCGCCGACGCCAATCAGGCATTCATCGAGCCGGAGCAAGCCAGCTATCCGCACGCCTACGAGCGCATCGCGCAGTTGTTCGACAGCCCGAACGCTCCCGACCTGGTGATCAACCCCAAGCCGTACGCCTTCGGCTTGCAGCTCGGGCAACATGGCGCACTCGACGTCGTGCAATCGCGCGCCCCGCTGGCCTTTGCCGGCCCCGGGGTTCGCCCGGGCCTGTACGAGAGCGCGCCCCGCCACGTGGATATCGCCCCCACCATCTGCCGCGCGCTGGGCTTCCCGGCCATTGACGGGGCAAATGAGACCGGGCGCACCGCCGCTGAGCGCGGCGTCGCCCCCGACGTCTACCTGAAGCGGCAGGACGGCAACGTGCTCGACGAGGTCCTCGATCCGGGCCAGCGCCCCGCGCGGGTCTATGTCGTGATCTTTGACGGGCTCAGCAACAGCGAGCTGCAACACCTGCTCGACACCGACGACCACGCCATTACCAACCTGCGGCGGATCTTGGACCGCAGCGCGCGTTTCCGTTACGGCTCGACGGTAAACTTCCCGTCAATCACCTGGCCGAGCCACAGCACGCTGCTCACCGGGGCCTGGTGCGGGCACCACGACATCGTCAACCCGAGCTACTACGAGCGGGCCACGCGCCGGGCGCTCACGCCCCAAGGCCAGGGGCTGCAAACCGAGGGCTACCTTGGCAGCGGGGTCGAAACTCTGTACGAGGCATTCCATCGCGTGCTCGGCCCACAGGCGTTCACGGCCAATATTCACGAGCCGCAGGGGCGCGGCGCCGACCACGCCGCCCTCGAACGGCGCATCGTCGGCCCGCGCGACCGCCTCAAGGCGCTGACGGCGGAGTTCAACGAAACCATCAGCCCGCGCTATCTCGCCGACGGCCACGAGGGCGTGCACCGCGAGGCGGCGCTGGACGCGCGCGGCATGGCTCAGGCGATGGTACTGTTCGACAATCCGGCGCAAGCACCGCCGCTGTTGCTGGTGCACGAGTTCTCGGTCACTGACGGCGCCGGGCATGACTACGGCCCGCACGGCGCCGGGCTGCGCACGGCCGTCGCCCAGGCCGACAAATGGCTCGGCCAAGTGCTCGACTTGCTCGCCGCCAAGGACCTGCTCGATTCCACGCTGTTCGTCTTCACCGCCGATCACGGCATGGCCGCGCAGAATGCCGGCTTGGCCGCTAACCCGGCGCGGCATCTCGAACGCATCGGCATGAAGACGATTACCGGCGAGCCGATGGTCTGGCTGCGCGACCTGGCGGTCGAAGTCGAGCCCGCGCCCGACGGCCGCACCGCCCGCATCACTGTGCTCGACAACGATCTTGACCCGGCCGGCGAACACCCGCCGGTCGGCGGTGCCGAAATTCTTGTGCACGCGCATCCTGAAACCCTGCTGGCGCGGTTGCAGACCGGCCCGGAGGGCGTCGCGGGCTTGGCGACGCCGGCGGATGTCAGGCCTGCCGCCATAGTCCTCTCCGTCCGCCATCCGGACTTCAACCCGCGCCACCTACGGTTGGACGGCAGCGCGCTCGTCATCGACCCGCGCCGCCAGTTGTACGAACGCGAAGTGGCGCGCTGACAGGGGCGCGATCAGCTCCCCCAACCTCAATGCCGCGGCGCCAGCGTGTGTTTGTGCTCAGTGATCGTGCAATGCTGCAAACACACCTTCCCGCCGTCCTGCTTCTTCGCCCGCAGGACCGTTCGCTTCACCGGGCGGGACAAGAACTCATACTTCAAGTTGGGCTCGTGCGCGCCGGGCGGCAATGCCAACGAGGAGTTCTCCTTCACTACCTCCCAGTTCTTGTCGACCAACGTCAGGCTGGCAATGCGGCTGCCGAGGTCGACTTCGCACGGCCTCGCGCGTGGCTTGTCGTCCGGCTTTCGCTTGAAACGGCTCTGGTATCCGCCGCGCAGCAGCTGCCGCCAGGTTTCATTGAGACGGCCGATCTCGCCGTTACCGGTTGCGGCCACCCGCGGGCTGGCTTGGTGTGTTTGGCGCCGCGGCGCTGGCTTGCGCTTATTGTCCCTCTTGCTCCGAGGCATAGTGCACTCTCCCTGTTGCGCTATTGCTTAGCCAGTCGTTGTTCGAGCCCGAGCGCTTGTAGATCAGGGTCCGGGCGCAACAGCGCGCGCGGCACCTCGCGCAGATCGAGAATGTCGGCGAAGTGGGGCAAGTCGAGCGCGCGCAGTTGCTCGTCCAGCTCGACGAGGAGACGCAGGTCCGCCGGCTCATAGTCCTCCGGATTGGCGACCGAGCAGCGTTCACCCTCGAAGAGGTCGGCATCGAGGATGGCGTTGACGGCGTAGCGCGCGGACTCGTTGGCGGCTTCCATGCTGGTCAGCCGGGTGTGGGTTTGCATCAGCACTCCGGCGAGCACCAGCTTGTTGAAATGCACCCGGTAATTGCCCGGCTGGCCCGGGCGGCGGCGGTATTGGCCCGGGCGGTTGGTCAGGTAGGGCATGCGGTTCTTGTTCGGCAGATTGGGTCGCGCGCTACCGGGCCGGCCGAAGACGATACCGTCATCGAGATGGTAGAAGACCGGGTCGGGCAAGTGCCGGGGCTGCAAGCCCTGGGCGGCGAGCTGTTTTTCCGCGATCGAGCGGATCTGGGCCCAGGCTTCGCGGGCGATCTCATCGCGGGTGCATTCCCAGGCGCAACGGCCGTTACCACCGGGATTCGACCAGTCGGAGATGTCGACCGAGAGCACGCCGCGGTAGCCGCTCCACCAGCCGCGCTTCTCCATCCAGAACTGCGGCTGCGCGATGGCCGACAGGCGCCAGGGCGAATCGGGGTAGACCGAGTGGCCTTCCAAAATGCGGATGTCACTGTTGAAGTAGTACTGGATGCCGCTCATATGGGCGTAGCCGCCGCCGCTGTCGGCGGCCGTGCGCACGCCCAGGGGGAAGCTGCGCAGGCGCTCGAAGTCTTCCCCGTACAGCTCGGGGTAATCGCGCGCCAAGCCCTGGAGCACGTGCGCCGGCAGGGCGAGGACGTAGTAGTCACGGATCAGCGCGGCCGCGTGCTCCTCCTCTTGCGCTTTGCCGCGGGGCCGCTGCGCGCCGTCTTCTTGCTCGCGCTCGACGATCACCATCGGCCACACCTGGCCGTCGAAGAACTCGAAGCCGTCGAGGACACCGCGCCGGAATTCGACTCCTTGGGCCTCCAGATAACGCCGCCAGTGATCAAACCACACTTGGCTGGCAGGGCCGTTGAGCGTACCGTCGACGCGGGCCGCGGGGTCGAACTGGTCGTGCAGCATCTGCGCGGCGATGGTGCCGTAGGTGCGGGCATCGCACTGCCGCGCGGTCATGGCCAAGGCGGTCTGAGTGGTGGTCTCGATATATTTCTGCGCCCCCGGGCTGAACTGCTCGGCCTCGAGGAAGTTCCACCACGACATCTGCTCGTAGTCGGCGCGGCGCGCCTTACAGCTGGTCATGTACTTGAACATCTTGAGCTGAAAGCGCGCCACGTCACTGAGCGTGAGCCCCATGGCCTTGAGCAGGTCGCAGAGCTCGTCGAAGAACGCCTGCACCGACGGCGTCGTGCGGCGGCGAAATGCCGAGGGCGCCTTGGCCGTGCTGGTGCCGAGCCCCTGGAACGGCGTCGGCACGACGTTGTCGAGCACCGTGCGGGGGCTCTCCTCGAACATCGGCCGGTCTTCCTTGGCCACGGGAGTGCGCCGCATGCTGTCGAAGAGGTTGCGGTAGAACGACGGGAAGAAGCGGAAACCGTGCTCGCCGGGAACCCAGTCTTCGACGATGTGGAAGGAGACGAAGTCGCGCTCCGCGTCCGGCCGGCTCCAGTCGTCGGCAAACCCGAGCCCCATGGCTACCGGCTTGAGCTCGAGCACGCGGCCACTCTTCTTCAGCTCCGGGCTGAGCAACTTGCGCAGCTGTTCCTTGACCGCCAGCGCGCGTTGCCAATCGATGCGCTCCGGCTTGCGGTAGTTCTCGTACGGGACGGCCCCGCGTTGGTCGCAGTGGCCGCGCACCTCGACCAGCTTTACGGCCTCGGCTTCGAGTAGCTCCTTGACCACGGCCTGCAAGGCGTCGCTGGCGGCCGCGGGCTCGGCAAAGCGCGTGGAGTTCTTGCGGAACTTGATCCTAGCGTCCGGCAACAGCCGCAGTTGCTGCGTCGAGAACATGGGGCCGGCCGCCAGCGGTCGGTCCACCCGCTCCCACTGGGTGTGAGCCATGCCGCCGACGCCGCAGGCGACGCCGTCGATGCGCTCGAAGATCGAGGGCTTGCGCATCTCGTAGACCTCGACCTTGTACCCGCGCTCGACCAGCTCGTGGGCCACGGTCAAGCCGGTGATACCAGCGCCGAAAACAGCCACCTCCTTGGGCTTGCTCAGGTAATCGCTAAGACTGTTGCTCATATTGCCTCCTCTCGTGGCGCGCCGGAGTTCAGGCGGTATGACTGCAGTAGCTGTGGAAACGACGGTGCGCGCACCGCCCCGTGCAGGTACGCCATCAGACCGTCGTAGAAGCCGAGCACGTCGTCGGGGTGGCCGCGCAACTGTAACTGCTCCGCGAGCACGGCCTCGAGCAGCGTGGATTGCGCGTCAACCAGCGCCAGAATCGCCGCGCGCGTGGTCCGCACGCTCAGCGCGGGCCGCTGGTGCGCAATCACGGTGAGAGCCGCGGCGCGCTCGAACCGCAAGCATACGGTGTCGTCATCGACCGTGATGGCAACCGCCCGCGGCGCCAAGCGCCGGCACATCTCCTCGTAGGCGTGCGGCAGCTCGCGGCGCAGCACGGCGAAGGACTCGGCCAAGAAGTCGGAGAAGCGCTTCTCAGTAGTCACGGATAAACTCCAGAATCGAGCGGCCGCAAAACTCCACCCGTTCGCCGTCGATGCAGCCCTGCACGCTGGCGCGCGCCGAGACTTCGTTGAAGATCGTCACCCCCAACCTGGTCTCGCTCGGAATCACCACTTGCGCCATATCACTGCCGGTGCAGCGGCAGGTGAGCCAATCGCCGCGGGCGCGCGCCCGCACCTCGTACGAGCGCGGCACATCGGTCGAGCACTCGGGCGCCACCAGCGCCATCACGCGCGGCACCTTGAACACCTGCGCCGGCCGCAGGTGCACCAGCTCGGCCTCGGCCTCGAGGTCGCACTCGCGAAACAGCGCCAGCAAGTGCGCGCCGCGCCACAGCAGCAGCTGCTGCGCCAACGCGCGGGTGCGCGCCCGATCGGTCAGGCGCACGAAGGTGAGGCACCACGGCACCGTCTCGCTCTCCGGCAGGACAAAGCCCCACTCCCACGACACGTCGTGACCCCACAGAAAGTGACCCCAGTTGTGGTCGTGGTACGCCGGCGCACCGTCGAGCTGGTAGCGCCGCCCCGCCACCGTGACCACGCCGCGGACTTGCAGCCGCGGCACCACCACCCAGTTCAGCGGCGGCCCGTCGAGCATGGGAATACTGGGCACATAAGCCGGCTGCGTCACCGGCGCCAGTGCCAGCTCGACGGTGATCGGCCGTTCTCGCAGAGCAACCGCAATCAGGAAGCGGCCGTCGTGAAACCGCAGCCGGTTGCCGCCGAAGGTCAGGTCGATGCGCCCGCCCCGCGAAGTCGCTTCCGCCATGGCGAACTGCTCGACGTCGCCGTCCCAGCCGCGCTCGCGCAGCAGCAAGACCAGGCGCGGAAATTCCGCCCCCTGCAGCGCCCGCGGCCGCGCATCGTCGCAGTAACTGAAGTTGACCAGCAGATCGAGCTCGGCGCTGAGGACGACGAAGTGTTGCCACTCCTTGTGATGGCGCGCTCCGCCGAGGGCGAAGGGCGATCGCCGGACGAAGTCGATGCGCTCGATGGCTTGCCCGAAATCGCCGAGCGCCGGCGCGGCTGCCGGCACCGTCATCAGACTAGCACCCCGCGGAGTTCTAGGCGGCGCGCCGGCTTGGGCGGCTCCTCGGGCGACTGAGTAGCGGAGCGGGCCGCGCTCAGATGCGTCATCACTTGTCGTGACAGAGCGATCAAGCCGAGAGCGGCGTCGACGACCGGGGCAGGCTCAGCGCCGGCGGCGGCGCCGGCCGACGGCCGGCCATAGTCGTCCGCCAAGCAATCGAGTTGCCGGCAGAAGGACACCAGGCCGAGCGCGACCTGCAGGAACATGTTGCGGTCGTCGAACTCGTCGCCGAGTTTATGCAGTGCCGGAGCCATTGCTATTGGCATCGCCGCGCGCGAATTCGAGCAGCGCGCGATCGAGATCTGGGCGACTGATGGCCTGCACTACGGCATCGATGATCGCGCTCGGCATCACCGCCTCCGGGCTGTCTTCGAGCGCGTTGAGCATCGAGCCCTCCCACAACGCCCGCCCGCGCCGGATCAGTTCCGAGCCGGCCAGCTGCGCCTGCCAGCGCCGGCCTTCCGGTGTTTGCGCGAAGCGGCGCCCTTCCGCCACCAACGCGCGAAACGCCGCCTGTGCCGCCGCCGGGTGCTTTAGCATCAGCAGCGCCGCGGCCCGCAGCACGGTGGCGAGGGAATCCTCGACCGGCAACAACAGGTGCGGGGCGTCTTCCCAGCGCTCAGCCTGCGGCCCACACCCAGGCTGCGTCACTGTAACACCTCGACTTCCAAGCTCAGGCGGCCGACCACCTTGGCCCCGGCGCAGACGTTCGCTTCGCCCCGATAGCAACCCGCGCCGGCGCGCTGATCGGGCACGACCACGAACTGAAAGCGTGCGCTCTGGCGGGGCTCCAGCTCGTTGTAGCCCGCTACCGCCCGGCCTTGGTCGTCGATACGTTCGCAACTGACCATGGCCGGCAGCACGAGACCGCCGGCCTCTTGGCGCAGCACGGGGACCGTAAAGGAGACTTGCGCGCGCTGCGCCAGCGGGTTCTCGATGACCAAGCGTGCCGTCGCGCGCTCACCCGGCTTTGCCGCCGCCTTCAGGCTGAGTTGCGCCGGCGAGGGCGCATGACGGCCGAGACGAACGAGAGTATCGGCTATGAAGTCGAAATGCTTGCCGCTGAGCTTCAGCCATTGCTCGTAGTTCAGCAGCGATAGCCGTGTGACGTCGAACAACAGGTCCGAAGCTTCGCTCTGTACCGACGGCGGCAAGGCGTAGGGTGCGGCCTGGCCGCTTTGCGCCAGCGGCGAGCGCTGCTTCAGTTCGTGAATCAAGCGTAGCTGCTGCACTGCGGTCGCGAGTGCCGCCGCCCGCGCCCGTTTCAGCAGTTCGGCGTCGTCCCGTGGTTCGTCTGTCATACGCCACCTTCCTTACCATTCCCGGCTGACCGCGAAGTCGACAAGACCGCGCAAGAAGTCGCGATGCAGTGACGGAGTCAGCCACTCGGCCTTGGCCAGCGCCTTACTGGCCTTGAGCGCGAAGCGTCGCGCCACGCTGCGGGCGTAGTCGACGCTGCCGCGGCGTTTAATCAAGTTGAGCAGGTAGTCGATTTCTTTCTGCGTCTTGACGCCGGCGCCGTTGCCGGCGCGCGCCACGGCGTCTTCGATCACCCGCCTAGCCGCAGGCCTGAGCTGAGCGCGCGCCTGCAAGTCGTCCAAAACCGCGGCCAGCTGCTGCGCCGTGCCGGGCGCCGGCAACGGCCGGCGCTTGCCGAGGATGCGCCAGGCGCGCTTGCGCTCCGTGTCGCTGGCGGTGCGCAGGGCATGCATTAGGATGAGCGTATGCTTGCCCTCCCACAGGTCGCCGGCGATCTCTTTGCCGTAGACTTCACCCTCGCCGGTGAGGTTGAGAACGTCGTCTTGAATCTGGAAAGCGACGCCGAGCAAGCCGGCGAAGCGGCGTAAGGCGGCGCTATGTTCGGGGGTCGCCCCGGCGACGATGCCGCCGATGACTGTGGGCGCGATGAAGGTGTACCAACTGGTCTTCTTGAACACCATGCGGAGGTAGTCGCTATCGGCCAGCTGCCACTGGTGACTGCGGATCCAGTCCAGTTCGATGGCCTGCCCTTCGGTGGATTCGCGGGCCATGCGCGCCACGACTTGCAGGATGCGCAGGGCTTTGCCCAGCCCGAGCAGGCGCATGTTGTCGAGCAGCGGCTCCAGCGCCAGGGCCAGCATCGCGTCGCCGACGTTGACCGCTATCGGCATCCCATGGGACCAGTGCAGCGTCGGCCGGCCGCGCCGATTCTCCGAGCCGTCCTCGACGTCGTCGTGGATCAGGAAAGCATTATGATACAGCTCCAGGATCGCGGCCGAGCGCAGCACCGCCTCCAGCGATCCGCCGAGCGCGCGGCAGGTGGCGATACACAGCGCCGGGCGCAAGGCCTTGGCCTCGCGCAGCGGGTAGTCGAGTACCAGCCCGTAGAGCACCGCATGACAGCGGCTGCTCTTCGGGATGATCTCGCGGATCTCGTGCAGCGTCAGCTGGCGACAGTCGGTCAAGTAGGCATCCAACTCGGCTGAATCCATCCTGCTTTCGTCCGTGCGGCCGGGGCGGTGTAGTCTCGCCGCTGTTACTGAACTAATCGTTTCGCTGCGTAGCACAAACGCAACACACGGCTCAAGCGCAAAAGACCAAGCCGTAAACCCGCACCGGGCAGCATCCAGGCAATTCTGCAACCTAGCGTGCCACGCGCCTCATCGCGGCCGCGTTGCGCGCCACGTCCAAGCACTCGCCTATCCCGCGCGACCGCTCGACTCGGCTACTGACTACGCCGCGCAGACAGGGTAATGTGAGCCATGGTTTTCTTGCACATCATCAGGCGCGAACCACTTGCGGGCTTTCGCCCGGTTGGGGGCGCATGGACGTGCTAGGTTTGCTGGCGATCTTCGGCCTGGGCGCTTTCGAGCTGTGGGCGGCTATTCCTGCGGGCATGGCGCTGCAGCTGCATCCGGTCACCATCGTTGTCACCACCACCCTGGGTGCAATCGCCGGCATCGTGCTGGTCACTCTTGCGGGTGAGCGCGCGCGGGTATGGCTGGAGCGCTGGCTCAGTCGTGCCGCGGGCACTAACGGCCAGGGCCGAGTGGCGCGGGTGTGGACCCGCTACGGCGTGGTTGGCCTGGGGCTGCTGTCGCCGTTGCTGGTCGGGGCGCCGATCGGCACCATCGTCGGCATGACCCTCGGGGCGCCAATGGGCCGCTTGCTGTTCTGGATGAGTCTGGGCGCCGCACTGTGCAGCGCCGGCCTCACGCTGATCGGCATGATGGGGCTGATGGGGTGGCAGTCGTTAGGCCAATGATCCCGGTGAATCGGCGGGCGCAGCGCGGCCTTGTCTGATCGCTTCATGAATCGCCGCGCGCGTGCTGGTAGAGGCGGGCGACTTCTATTGCCACCTCCTCCGGGCTGCGACTGTCAGTGTCGATTTGATGGTCGGCGGCGGCTTCGTACAAAGGGGTGCGTTGGCGCAGCACCTCATCCACTTCCTCGGTAAACGACTTGCCTGCCGTCAGGGCCGGGCGTTCGCCGCCAGCTTCGATGCGGGCGATGATTGCCGGCACCGCAGCTCGCAGCCAGAAGAGCTTGCCACCACGGCGCAAGTGGCTGACGTTCTCTGGGCGAAGAATGACACCGCCGCCGGCATCAATGATGATGTTGTCGCGCTCGCTCATGCGCTTGGTGACCTCGGACTCGAGATCGCGGAAATGCGGCCAGCCGTGCTCCGCGACGATCTGTGGGATCGAGCGCCCGGCATGGCGGACGATTTCTTGATCGAGGCTAACCACCGCCATGCCCAGCTTGGCGCCGAGCAGCTTAGCCACCGTCGATTTGCCGGTCCCGCGGTAGCCGATCAACACTAGATTCATCGCCGCCTCGACTCTGCCGCCAAGTGTTCGAGCACCACCTCGCGCATAACCGAGCGCGGCGCCGTCTTGCCGGTCCACAACTCGAACTGAATCACGGCCTGATTGACGAACATCTCCACCCCGGAGATGGTCTTGCGCCCCTGGCGCTCGGCATCAGCGAGCAGCTTGGTCTTGAGCGGGTTGTAGACGATGTCCATCACCGCCAGCTCGCGGTGCAAGAGCGACTCGGGCACCGCGCTGGCGTCGGTGTCAGGGTGCATACCCACCGGGGTGCAATTTATGAGCACCTGGCTTTCCGCCAGTCGTGCCGCCAAGGTCTTCGGCTCGAGCAACGCACCGCTGGCCTTGACTCCGGTCTTGGTTACCAGGTCGTTCGTCAGCGCCCGCAGCTCAGGCTCAATGACGCCGAGCAGGAAGAGTGCCCCGGCTTTGGCCTCGGCCAGGGTAAAGGCAATCGCCCGCGCCGCGCCACCCGAGCCCAGGATCGTTACCGATCTTCCCGCCACCTCGACACCGGCGTCGCTGAGCGCCTTGAGTGCACCGGGGCCGTCGCTTCCAAAACCTTTGAGCCGGCCGCCGTCGTTGACGACCGTGTTGACCGAACCGATACGGCGGTCAACCGCAGCCACCTCGTCCAAGTGCGGAATGATCGACACTTTGTGAGGGATGGTGACGCTCAGGCCGCGGAAGTTCTCGAACGCGCGCATGCCCGCCACCGCCGCGCCGACGTCCTCGACCCGAAAAGCGACGTAGACGTAATCGAGGTTCAACTCGGCAAAGGCACGATTGTGGATCGCCGGCGACATCGAATGGGCGATCGGGTTGCCGATCACCGCACACAGTGTGGTGCTCGGGGTAATGTCAGTGATAGCTCTCATCTGGATTCAACCTCAACGCAAGCGCACGCGCGGCCCCTTAGCATCAGGCGGCGCACTATAGCCACCCTGCCGCCCAACACCAAGCGGCGTCAGGCTCAAGCTGCTTAGCGGGTGTGCGACAAATCTGTGGGTAACGTGCAGCCGACCGGGCAAATCCTCACCAGTCTGACAGTACTGTGTACTGTCAGGCCGAGGCCCACGGCCGAAAGGGACGCAATTTGTCATTCCCGCGAAAGCGGGAATCCACGGCACCGGCTCGCTACGACCCGCCAAACGCCAAACTGGATTCCCGCTTTCGCGGGAATGACGGCCTTTCGCGGGAATGACGGCCATAACACCGAACCACGTTACCCACAAATTTGTCGCGCACCCGTGCTTAGCTATGTCGGTGCTGTCGGGCTCAGCCGTGTGATGCGCTGGTCGGCGCGCACGATCAAGCAGCGGCCGGGCCGGGGCCGGTCACGCTGAGCTAGCTGGGGAAAGCTGGCGGCGTACCACAGCATGGTGACAACGTCCCACGGCGGCGGGCTCGCGCCCGTGCCGGCGGCGATGTTGTGCACGCAGCGTAGCGGCCGCGGCGGCGCGGCGAGTCCCGCTGCCAGTGCCGTCTCCCAGTCGCGGACGAAGAGCTTCAGCGGCTGCCCCGGCGCGCGTGCGCCCAGCATTATGATCTTCCTGCCCGCGCCGGCGGCGTCGCCGGCGATCACGATCTTTTCCTCGACCGGGAAGAAGACGTTCGCCGCCTTGTCCATGAAGGTCGTTTCGTCGCGGCGAATAGGCTCAGCCGCCGGCGACTCGAGGTAGGCCAGCACGCCTGCGAGGGCAGCGCGGTCGCGGTACCAGAACTCCGTCAGGCAATCGAAGCCGGCAGGCCCGCCGGCGATCTCTTCGGCGACGTGGTTGCGTACATAGCCGCTGAACTGATCGAAATGCCGCAAGGCGAGCGGGGCGTGCACCTCTTCATAGTGCCGCCGGAACTCGGCGCGAGCGAGCTCATGGCGGCGGACGATGAGGGCGATGATCTTCACCGTCGTCCGCTCCCTAACCTTGGCGGTGTTCGGCGTACCAGTTGCGGATGTAGGCGACGATGTCACCGGTGGGCGTGCCCATGGTGAAGATCTCTTGCACGCCGCCGCGCCTGAGCGCGCGGGCGTCTTCTTCAGGAATAACGCCGCCGCCGAGCACCAGCTTGTCGCCTGCGCCTTGCGCCCGCAGCAACTCGACCACCCGGGGGAAGTGGCGCATGTGAGCTGCCGACAGGCTGCTCAGTCCGACCACGTCCACGTCTTCCTCGATCGCGGTCTTGACCACCATCTCCGGCGTCTGCTTGAGGCCACTGAAGATCACCTCCATGCCGGCGTCGCGCAGCGCCGCGGCGATCACCGTGACGCCGATGGTATGGCTGTCGAGTCCGAGCTTGGCCAGCAGCACGCGCACTCGCTTGTCACCGTCCTTGGTCATCGCCGCTCACACTGCTGCTACCATCGCATCCGGGTGGTACTCGCCGAACACCTCGCGCAACACGCCGCAAATCTCGCCGTGCGTGGCATAGGCGCGGACCGCTGCGAGCACTGACGGCATCAGATTGTCATTCCCTTGCGCCGCCCGCCGCACCTCTGCCAACGCCGTCGCCACCCTCGTTCCATCGCGCTGTGCGCGCAAGCGGCGAACTTTTTCGATCTGGCGCTGCTCGACCTCGGGGTCGAGTTTGAAGACCTCGATCGTGCGCCGCTCGCCGGGCTGCTGCAGGTGATTGACCCCGATCAGCTTGCGGGCGCCGCTTTCGATTGCCAGCGTGCGTTCGTACTGCTGGCGCGCCAGCTCGCGCTGGAAGTAACCGCTCTTGATCGCCGCCAGGGCACCGCCCAGGGCATCGATCTTAGCGATCTCCGCCAAGACCGCCGCCGCGATCGTCTTGGTCAGGTGCTCGACGTAGTAGGAACCGCCGAGCGGGTCGACGGTATCGGCGGCGCCGCTTTCGTGGGCGACGATGTTCTGAATGGCCACGCCCACGCGAATGGCTTCCTCACTCGGCAGCGCGTGGGCTTCATCGTGCAGCGGTGTGGTCATGGTCTGACCGCCGCCGCCGAGCACGCAGGCCAGCATCTGGATGGCCAAGCGGGCGATGTTGTTCAGCGGCTGCTGCAGCGTCAGCGACATCGTGCCGGGCGAGGCCGTCAGCCGCACGCACAGCGATTCGGGGCGCTTGGCGCCGTAGCGCTCGCGCATCAGCTGGGCCCAGATCCGACGATAAGCGCGCAGCTTGCCGACCGCCTCGAAGAAGTCCATGTCGATGCCGGTGACGAAACTGAAGTAAGGCGCCACGGTGTCGATGTCGAGGCCGCGTGCCAGTACGCTGTCCAAGTACTCCAGGGCAATGGCGAATGAGAACGCCAGTTCCTGCACCGGATGGGCGTGGGCCGCGTACAGCTGCGCGCTGATGACCGAGATCGGGATCCAGTTCGGGTGGTTGCGAATGGTGTACTCGATCACGTCGGTGGCAATGCGCAGGCCGTGTTCGGGCGGGAAGATGTAGCGGCCGACGCAGGTGTACTCGATCAGGATGGCGTTGGGCATCTGCAGGGTGAAGGCGCGCGGATCGACGCCGCGCTGCTCCAGTGCGGCGATGATCATCGCCAGGTTCACCGGCTGTGGAGCGTTGCACACCGAGGTCAGGCGCTTGAGCCGGTCGAACGGCAAATCGAGCGCCGCCTCCATGTCGGCGAGCGAGTCGATCGCCGTACCGGCGCGGCCGACCTCGCCCGCCGCCAGCGGATGGTCGGAGTCGTAGCCGTTGGTCGTCGGCAGGTCGTACTCGATGATCAGCCCTTCAAGACCCTGCTCCAGCATGTAGCGGCCGCGCTTGGCCCAGTCCTCGCCGGTGCCGAAGCCGGTGACCTGGGTCATCGTCCACAGCCGGCTGCGATAGCCGTTAGGCTGCGTGCCGCGCGTATAGGGGTACTCGCCCGGGAAGCCGGCGTCGCGCAGGTAATCGAAGCCGATGGCCTCCAAGTCCGCCGGGGTGTAGAGGCTCTTGATCGGCCAGCGCATGGCCTGGGTGGTGAACGGCTGCCGGCGCTCACCGTCGCGCGCCAGCGCCGGCCCGAGCGTGTTCGTCTCCCACTGGCGCTGGCGCTGGTGCAGGTCATCCGCCGGAAGTTCCGACGGCGCGGGCTTGGTCTCAGCCATCAATCTCCTCCTTACAACCGCAGACTGGGGAATCTGCCCGCGCTCAGTTACGGGGTCAATAGTGCGCCGCTTCCTTCGGCGGAAGCGGCTTGTTACACTCACTCCGTGACCACGAGCGCCACCACTACTGAGCTTTGCACGATTAGTCGAAACCCGCGTACGGGATGGACCAACCGCCGAGGCCCAGAGGACACCGGGCGAGCGATGCCCCCACGTCTGCGACGTGGACCCTTCAAGGATGAAACTTGGCAGCGACTACCGGACATGGCCCAGGACAGCGTGCGTGTTGCAGGTCAGGGAGCCGGCTGGAGGAAGTGCCTCCCTCTCCCCGCATCGTTGTGCGGGGAGAGGGTTGGGGTGAGGGGCTCGTGCGTTTCTGGCAGCACGAAGGACGCGAAGAGGTCGAAAGATGAACCCCTCACCCCAGCCCTCTCCCCGCACAACAATGCGGGGAGAGGGAGCGACACGCCAAGCGATCCCGGTAGGACGATGCCGCCGAGACAGTGGTCGAGTTTCAGGTCAGAACGCGGAAAGATCCGCAATCGGCAATCTGAAATCCGCGATCGCAGGTTTCCTCTGTGCTCGGTGTGCTCTCTGTGCCTCGGTGGTTCACCTTCGATTTCTATTGCCAGGCCCAACCGGGGCCTCTGCGCTCCGCGCTCGGCGGGCTGAGGGAGCACGGCGGTGGCAATTCGCATCACGCGCGTTTACACCCGCGGCGGCGACCGCGGCCAGACCGCCTTGGTCGGAGGCCAACGGGTGGCTAAGGACCATCCACGGATCGAAGCCTACGGCGCCATCGACGAGCTAAATGCCGTCCTCGGCGTGGTCCGAGCGTTCAACTCAGAGGGGGCAGTCACGCCGGCGCGTGCAGAGATCGAGACCCTGCTGAAGCGAATTCAGGAGCAGCTCTTCGACCTCGGCGGCGAACTGGCGACGCCGCCGCAGGCGGCCCACGAAGACATGTACCGAGTCGGCGCTAGCGATGTGGCCGCGCTCGAAGCTGATATCGATCGGCTACAGCAAGGCTTAGCGCCACTCGACTCGTTCATTTTGCCTGGCGGCGGCAAGGTCGCCGCCTTCTTGCATCAAGCCCGCACCGTCTGCCGCCGCGCCGAGCGCGACGTCCTGCGCCTCAGCCGCGAAGAGCCCATTGGCGACTTCGTCCTGCCCTGGATCAATCGCCTCAGCGACCTACTCTTCGTGCTCTCGCGCTGGGTGAGTCAGCAATGCGGCGAACCCGAGTTCCTGTGGCAGCGCGGGCTGCGCAACCACGAACGCAAAGGCAAAGAGCCAGCCAAGGAGCCAGCATAGATGTCTTCGCTTTACTTCAAGCAGCTACAGCTCGGTCCGATGCAGAACTTCGTCTACCTCATCGGCGATCCGGTCACTCGTACCGCGGCGGTGGTCGATGCCGCCTGGGACATCGATCGCATCGTCGCCATCGCCGCCGCCGACGACATGAGGCTGACCGCCGCCTTGGCCACGCACTTCCATCCCGATCACCTCGGCGGCGACCTGATGGGCCACCATATCCACGGCGCCGCCGAGCTGTTGCAGCGCAATCTGGAGCTCAAAGTCTACCTGCACAAGAGCGAGGTGCCGTTCGCCCACCGCATCGCCTCGCTCTCGTCCTCCGACATCGTCTCCGTCGACAGCGGTGACGACCTGGCGTTGGGCGGGGTCAAGATCAAGTTCATCCACACCCCCGGCCACACCCCCGGCTCGCAGTGCTTTTTGGTCGATGGCCGGCTGATTTCCGGCGACACCCTATTCGTCGGCTCCTGCGGGCGAGTGGACCTGCCAGGAAGTGATCCCGCGCAACTCTACGATAGCTTGGTGAACAAGCTGAAGCGCTTGCCGGAAGACACCGTCTTGTATCCCGGCCACGACTATTCCGACCGCCCAACCTCGACCATCGCGGCCGAGAAGCGTCACAACCCGTACCTGCGCTTCGACCGGCTGGAGGATTTCCTCGGCATGATGGGTTACTGAGAGCGTATCCCAAGAGCCCGCGCCGCGGCGGCGAGAACCGCCGAGGGCGCCGGCTAAAGTCCTGCGGCTACAACCGTTCGCATCACCTCGGCGCAGCGGTCGAGCTGCGGCAGCACCTTGCTGGCTGGGGCGGAGGGCATCGCGAAGATGACCCGATTGGCGCCGGCGGCGCGATAGGAGCGGATCAGCTCGGCATCGGGCGGCACACCATATAGCGACACCGTCAGTGAGCGCGGGTTGCGCCCACCCGCTTTAGCGAGCGCGTGCAGTTGGGCGATCTCCTTTTTCAGATCACCGGCACGGCCGGGAATCGGCATCCAGCCGTCACAGTATCGCACCACGCGCCGCAGCGCCTTTTCGCCATGGCCGCCCAGGTAGATCGGCGGATGCGGCTTCTGCACCGGCTTCGGCCACGACCACAGCGGATCGAAGTCGACCAGCTCGCCATGGTACTCGGGTGCGTCCTGCGACCAGATCGCCTTCATGGCCTCGACCGACTCGCGCAGCCGCCGCCAGCGGGTCGAGAAGTCGGTGCCGTGGTTTGCCATTTCTTCGGCATTCCAGCCGCCGCCGATGCCGAACAGCACGCGCCCACCCGAGAGGGTGTCGAGGCTAGCGATCTCCTTGGCGAGCGTGATGACGTCGCGTTCGATCACCAGACAGACGCCACTGGCGATCTTGATCGTCTTGGTCACCGCCGCGGCCATCGCCAGGGAGATGAACAGATCGTAAGTGTGCCAGTATTCCTTGGGCAGCTCGGCACCACCCGGCCACGGGCTGCGCCGGCTGGCGGGTATATGCGTGTGCTCGGGAAACCACAGCGACTCGAAGCCGCGCTCCTCGGCCGCGCGTGCCAACTCCGCCGGCGCCATCGCATAGTCGGTTGCGAACATCACCACGCCGAAATCCATTGCTCACTCCTCGGTTGGAATGGCGCATCTTTACCTTGGAACGCGCGCCACCGGAAGCGTGATTGTGTGGAACGCGATCTCCGAGCGCGTTCTGGCACGCGGGGCCGAGGCGCGTGTGGCGCCGGGCTCGACGCCTGAGCGGCGACGGCGCAGAGGCCGCCACTGTCCTCCCCGGTGGACACCTCCGCTGCGAGGTGTCTCCTCCAGTGCACAGCCGGCCCGCGCACTCCCGCGGCAATCGCCCCATCCGCACCCGGCACGCCCCTTGCCAAGGACTTGCCCGGGGCTTGCTGAGGATTAGCTACCAAATGATCGGGTACCGAGCGACTCACCACTCACCGCTCGCACGCTCTCAGCGCGGGCTTGGCCCGCAGCCCAAAGCTCGACCGGGGGTATTCCGTCATGCCCGCAATCTTTAGAGCCTGCCCCCGCGAAGGCGTGGGGCGGGCATCCAGGGGCGGTGGGGCTCCGGATGGCTTCCCGCCTTCGCGGGATTGACGGAGGGAAATCTGCGCGCGACGCCAAGACTTTCGGCCATAGTAGTTCAGATCGCACAGGTGGAGCGACCGGAGCCTCTTATGAGCTTGTCGAGGGGGCGCGCTTGCGACTGTCAACTGGAGTGGACACTCACGTGGAGCG
>JACQVA010000128.1 GCA_016210005.1 Deltaproteobacteria bacterium
CACCCCGCTGATCCGTCGCTCCGTCTCGGTGGCCCGGTCGCAACCGATCGCCCCGGGAAAATCGAGCTATGCATGCTCACCGGAAGGACACGACGACTCCTCTCCGCTGCCCTAGAGGGAGATCCGGAAGATGGCTTCGTCAGCACGCGCCGTCCAACGAGCCGCTGAAGCTGACGGCCGCGGGCTTCAGTCGCGCGGGTGGCCGTGCTCGACACGAATCGTGGTAGCATCACGCGAGGCCGCAGCTTAGCGGCCATCCGTTAGGCACACGAACGGGAGCTCGGAGACACCGGTATGACTGACGCTGACATTCGCGACATGGTTCGTGGCGGCGAAGGCCCCACCGTAGAGTTCAAGGCAGTTGTCCCTGATGTCCGTGCTTTCGCCAGGCTGCTTGCCTCGTTCGCGAACGCAGAAGGCGGCACGGTTCTCATCGGCGTCGCAGACGATTCGCGAATCGTGGGGACCGACACGAATTCGCTCGCCGCCAAGGTCTCTGAGGTCCTCAAGCTTCTTCGTCCAGAGCCTCGCACTTCGGTGACGACAGTAGTTGTCGACGGCGCCTCCGTCGGAGTTGTGAAGGTCGAAGCCTCTAGCGGGCCCGTGTTTGCGGAGGGCGCGGCCTTCCGTCGCCTCGGGTCGAGCACCCACCCAATGACGCCTGAGGATCTTCGGCGGCGACTGGGCGAGGCACCATCGGAGCCCACGATAGAGCGCCTACTGACCGCCATTGCCGACCAAACGGGCGTCTTGAGTAGCCTTCTAGGCGACCACACGGCCACTGCACCTCTGCGACCCGCGGTCTTCGTGGGGTCCTCCTCGGAGGGTCTCAAAGTGGCCCACGCGGTCCAGGTCGCCCTTGACCGGTCGTGTGAGGTCGAGGTCTGGTCGCAGGGGGTTTTCGGGCTATCTCACGGCACCCTGGAGTCGCTGGTCCTGGCGCTCGAACGGTTTGACTTCGCCGTCTTGGTGCTGACGGCGGATGATCTCACCACGGCACGCGGTTCGACGAAGCCGACGGCTCGCGACAACGTCGTTTTCGAGCTCGGCCTGTTCGTTGGCGGCCTCGGTCGCGATCGCACCTTCATGCTTTACGACCGTACCGTACCGCCCTCCCTCCCATCAGATCTTGCCGGCGTGACCGCGGCCACGTTCGCACCTCATTCCTCCGGGAATCTCGAAGCTGCTGTTGGAGCACCATGCACCGTCATTCAACGCGCCATTGAGCGTGCAGGAGTGCGAGAGGGCAAGCGGGCGCGCCAACTCGACGAAGCAGCCGCCAGTGTGAGCGGCGTCAAAGTCTCTATGCAGCGCCTCCTTCGGCTTCTGGCCCACTCACGCAAGGTCGAGCTGGACATCATCGCCTCGCAGTTCGGACCCCTGATCAACTCAGAGAAACTCACCGAGATAAACCGTGATCTGCAGGACCTCGAAGCGATACTCAAGGAGAGGGACGGTGCCTAACAGCATGCAGCGGACGGCGCTACGCACCGCCGCTGATGCTGAGCGTTCGGCTGGCGGAGCAGTGAACGGTTGACGGCAGGGCAAAGACAGGCGTACGGTGCGTGCATGGACTATCGGGCTTTGATCACGATCGAACCGGGGAAGCGGGGCGGGAAGCCTTGTATTCGCGGACTACGGATCACGGTGTACGATGTACTTGAGTATCTCGCTTCAGGCATGTCCGAGGATGAGATTCTCAGCGACTTTCCGGACCTCACCCGCGAGGACATTCGTGCCTGCTTGGCATTCGCAGCCGACCGCGAGCGACGACTTCTTGAGATTCCGCCACCGTGAACCTGCTTTTCGACCAGAATCTGTCGCACCGGCTCGTGCGTTTCCTTGCAGACATATTCCCAAACAGTAACCACGTCCGCAACGTCGGGCTTGGCCGCGCGGATGACGATGCCGTCTGGCAGTATGCGGCGGCGCACGGCTTTGCGATCGTCTCCAAGGATTCGGACTTCCACCAGCTCAGCTTTCTGCGCGGCCACCCACCGAAGGTAGTCTGGGTACGCCGCGGCAACTGTTCCACAGACGAGATTGAATCGTTGCTCCGGCAACATGAGGCGGATCTGCGTGCGTTCGAGCGGGACGCCGACGCCTCTTTCGTGGTGCTGTCGTGACCCGATCTGGCCGAACCCGCCGCTCCAGGCGACGGCCAAAAGCGGGCCGCGCCTGAGCGGCACGACGTTCGGCAGCGAGAGAGCACCAATGATCGCAGACGGTCCCAAGAGCGTTCCAGGCGCTGAGCGAGAATGGATTGGCGACAAGTTGAGGAGTGGTCGGATCGACCGCCGCGGACCGGCGCCGCACTATCTTCGCTGTCTCGCTCTAGTCGACGCCTCGGGCGATGGGGGTACGCGCGGTGGCTGACTACCCTGAACGCACATACCAATTCCTTTCTCGAGCCTACCAGGTCGTGAAAGTTCTGGCGGTGACGAGCGTTTCCATCGCTGGTGTGCTGGTCTCAATCGTCGCGCTCGATATCAAGATCAGCAGCTCATGGTGGCAGGTGAAAGTCCCCCTCTTCGCTTTTGCTGCCGTCGCTACCGCGCTTGTTCTCCTCTACGGAGTCACTGTCGTTGTGCTCGGTCTTCTACTGAAGGATGCGCTCAGCACGTTATCCTTCTTCAGGAATCTCTCGAAGAACCTGAAGGCCTCGGTCTCCCGGCTCGAAGGCATTGCGTACAACGACCCCATCACCGGAATTGGGAATTCGCACGCCCTCCAGAGGGAGATTCTCAAAGGAAATGAAGCGGGTTACTTGGGGCGGTGCCTGATCCTCCTCGACCTGCAGAACTTCGGCGAGATCAACAAAAAATACAACCATTGGAAAGGTGATGAGTACCTCAGGAACTTTGCCCACAAGGTGACGACGGGAACCCGCCGGGACGAATTCCTCTTCAAGAAGCGCCCAATCAGCGCCGCGACGGAAGAAACCGACGAGGGGACAAGGGTGGAGGTAGACGATGTGAAGGCTTTCCGACGAAACTCTGGAGGCGACGAGTTCTTCGTCTTGCTGCAAGGTACGATCGTGGATGGTTTGGGCTACCTCACCCGATTGCAGAAACGCCAAGGCGAGTTCGAAGAGATGTCAATGCAGCTCCTCGGTGCCAAGCACATCTTCGGGTTTCATGCGGGGCTGGTCGCTGTAGGGAAGGACGAGTCTTACGAGTCAGTCAACAAGCGTGTCTCGGAATGCCTCGGTCTCGCCCTCGACAAGGATTCCCCGCTTCTTCTCTACTGGAATCCGAAAGAGCTGCCGGAGCTAGCGGCGGGATCGATCGGCAGGAGAATAGTGGACGATGCGACTCTGCTATTCCGCAAGGCGGACTAAGCGGACAGAGCGGCGTCCTTGGTTGCGCTCCATTGGCTTCGACATCCACATCGACAAGCTCGTGTTGCTATCGAGGCGTCAGACGGCCGAACACCTATAAGGCCTCCGTTGTCAAGAAGACGCGGCGGTAGCGTCACGGGGGCGGGGGGCGCTCGCGGGAAGCAGACGCGGCGGGCACGCTGAGGAGGGTGAGCTGACTTCGTTTCACAGCGGGTGCAGAAGCTGTGGTCTGCACCAAACACCTATTGAGGCTCTGTCGTCGAGGATCGCTGGTGCCGAGTCGACGATGCGAAGCGATAGGGCAAGCTTCAACGGCCTAGAAACTCATCGATGCCCTCGTACCGGCGACTCAAAGCAGGCGGGCTCTGGCACGCAGCCAGTCCGAGTTAGTGCCCGCCTCGGCGGGCCTGTCCCGCCGAGGCGCGGCGGCTCGCAGCGTCGAGCATCTCGATCTCGCCCAGGCGACCGGTGTTCTTCGACTCGGTGCTGCCGGCAATCTCGATCCGCGATGCCGTCAGGTGGCCGCGGCTGGCCGCGCGTTGACATTGCCGAAGAGCGCGTGGTAACCGACTCGATCGTCAGGTGAGTCGCGGCTGCACCTTCGCAGCCAACTCCGTCACCTGCCAATGTCGCTCTTCTCAAGGAGTCCATGTGCCGCCACTCCAGGGTCTCAAGCTACTCGATCTGTCACGCCAGCTGCCGGGGCCGTTCGCCTCGATGATGCTCGCCGATCTCGGCGCCGACGTGCTGGTGATCGCCGCGCCCAACGATCCCATGGGCCTCGGCCTTCCGCTGGTGCAGCGCAACAAGCGCAGCATGACGCTCAACTTGAAGGCGCCCGCAGGCAAGGAAATCTTCAATCGCCTGGCCCAAGACGCCGACATCATCCTCGAAGGCTTCCGGCCCGGCGTCAGCGAACGGCTGGGGATCGATTACGCCACGATGGCGGCGCTCAACCCGCGCCTGATCTACTGCTCGATCTCGGGCTACGGGCAGGACGGGCCGTACCGCAACCAAGTCGGCCACGACATCAACTACCTCGGATACGCCGGCGTGCTCGGCATCTCGGGGCCGGCCGGCGGCCCACCAGTATCGGCCGGGGTGCAGATTGCCGACATCGGCGGCGGCGCGCAGATGGCCGTGATCGGCATCTTGGCGGCGCTGCTGGCGCGCCAGCACACCGGTCGCGGCCAATACCTTGACATCTCGATGATGGACGGCTCGGTGACCTGGAACGTCTTTCACATGCTGATGTACCTCGTCACCGGCAGCCTGCCACAGCGCGGCCAGACCCGCCTCACCGGTCACCACCCGTGCTACGCGATCTACGAGACCAGCGACGGTAAGTACGTTACCGTCGGCGCGCTCGAAGAGCATTTTTGGAAGAACCTCTGCGTCGCCCTGGGCGTGGAGGACTTCATCCCGGATCAATTCGCCGAAGGCGCCCGGCGCGAAGAGATGTTCCGGGTCATCCGGGAGAAGTTTTGCAGTCAGACACAGGCCGAGTGGCTGAAGCAGCTGGCGCCGATCGACATCTGCTTCGGCCCGGTGAGCGATATCTGCGAGGTCTTCGAGGACCCGCAGGTGCGACATCGCGGCCTGCTGCCGGTAATAGACGGGCAGCGGGCGGTGGCCTCGCCGCTGAAGTTCTCCCAAACCCCGCCGAGGCCGCCGTCACTGCCGCCGGACTTCGGCCAGCACAGCGCCGAAGTGCTGCGCGAGTTGGGCTTCAGCGACGCGGACATACAACGGCTGAAGGCCGAGAAGACCGTCTGAGCACAAGGCCGCCGACACCGGCGCACGGAGGAGACATGGATTTCGGATTCAGTGCAGAGCAAGACATGCTGCGGCAGAGTGCGCGCCAGTTCCTCGAAGGCGAGTGCGCCATGACTTACGTGCGCAAGATGATGGACGAGGAGCGCGGCTATTCCGAAGAGCCGTGGCAGAAGATGGCCGGCCTAGGCTGGCAGGGACTGATCATTCCCGAGGAGTTCGGCGGCTCCGGGCTCACCATGGTGGACCTCATCGTGGTACTCGAAGAGATGGGCCGCGTCGTCATGCCCGGGCCGTTCTACGCCACCGTCATGCTGGGGGCGATCCCGCTGCTGCTCGGCGGCAGCAAGGCTCAGCAGCGCAAATACCTGCCGGGAATTGCCGACGGGTCGCTGAAAGCGACGCTGGCGCAGGTGGAAGAAAGCGGGCGTTGGGACGCCGGCGGCATCGTGCTGCCCGCGACCAAGACCGACAACGGCTACACGCTCAACGGCACCAAGCTGTTCGTGCACGATGCCCATAACGCCGACTTGCTGGTTGTCCCGGCACGGACCGCGGGCAAGGGCGAGAAGGGCATCACGCTGTTCCTGGTCGACGCTAAGGCACCCGGCGTTTCAATCTCTGTGCTCAAGACCATGGACCAGACGCGCAAGCTCTGCGAGGTCACCTTCAACAACGCCGGCGTCGGCAAAGACGCCGTGCTCGGGCGCGTCGGCGCGGGCTGGCCGTTGCTCGATCGCATCAGCGATCGCGCCAAGGTCGCGCTCTGCGCCGAGATGTGCGGCGGCGCCCAGCGGGTACTCGAGCTCAGCGTCGACTACGCCAAGGTGCGCGAGCAGTTCGGCAAGCCCATCGGCAGCTTCCAGGCGATTCAGCACAAGTGCGCCAACATGATGGTGCAGGTCGAAAGCTCGAAATCGGCGACCTACTACGCCGCCTGGGCGGTGGCGAACGATGTTCCGGAAGCTCACCTGGCCGCGTGCATGGCCAAGGCCTATTGCTCGGATGCTTACCGGCTGGTGAGCGGCGAAGGTATCCAGATCCACGGCGGCATCGGCTTCACCTGGGAGCACGACATGCACCTGTACTTCAAGCGCGCCAAGGGCTCGGAGGTGACTTACGGCGATGCCACCTGGAACCGCGAGCTGGTGGCCCAGGTGGTGCTCGATCAGCCGCAAGTGGCCGCGTCGAGTTAGCGCGCGCGCTGGGTTTCGGTCAAAAACCGCCTGACCTCTTGCACCGTCGCCGCCGGGTTGTCGAGAAAGACGTGATGGCCCGCGCGCGGGATCTGCACCAGGCGGGAGTGCGGCAGGCGTGACAACAGCGCAATTGCCGCCGCCCGATCCATCACCGCCGACTCACTGCCGCGCAAGAATAGGGTGGGACAAGTGAGGCGATCGAGTTGACCGGCAACCTCGAGCGGGGCGGCTTGGCACAGCGTCTCGCGGTCGAAATTGAGCGTGAACCCGGTTGTACCGTTGGTCACCCGCGCCAGCAGCGCCTCGGCCAGCGCGTTCATCACCTGGTTGCTTGAAGCCGGCGCAAGGTTCTTACGCAAATACGCCTCGGCCTCGCCCCTTGTGGCGAATACTGGATGCGGCTTGCTGCCGGCCTCCCGCAAGTGTTCGGTCTGCCAAGCAGGCGGCGGGATGTTGATGTCGATCGAGACCAGTGCGCGGGTGCGCTCGGGATGGCGTACCGCGTAACCGGCACACAGCAGCCCCCCAAACGAGTGGCCGACGAGCGCCAGCGAGTTGACCCCGAGCTCGGCGACGAGCGCTTCCAGGTCTTCGAGGTATGCTTCCGCCGTGTAAGTGCCCGGACACGGGCTGCCACCGTGGCCACGCAGATCCGGCGCAACGACATGGACCAGATCAGCTAGACCTTCCGCCAGCGGCTCCCAGATGCGCCCACAGCCGGCCAGACCATGGACGAGCAAGACCGCCGGCAAGCTGCGGTTACCCCATTCTCTATACGCAAGTGCGATTGCCGCCATGGCTCACTACCCAACAACCGGGAGGGAACTAGGTGAGCCCCGAGCCTCTGTCAAGTGAATTTTGCACCCTCGAACTTTGGTGGCCGTTCTTGCGGCGGGCAACCGGGCTGTGGTACCCGAGTCTCACACCATGGCCCGTCTGATCAAACGCTACGGCAACCGCAAGCTCTACGACACCAAGGCAAGCGCCTACATCACGCTCGACGGCATCAAAGACCTGGTCCGGCGGGGCGAAGATCTGCGGGTTACCGATAACGATACCGGCGAGGATCTGACCGCGGTGACCTTCGCGCAGATCATCTTCGAGGAGGAGAAGCGCAAGAGTGGGCTGCTGTCGCTGTCGGCCTTGCGCTGGATTATTCACCAAGGCGGCGAGGCGGTGCACGAGATCATGGGGCGCGTCGAACGTGGGCGCGAGGCGCTCGATAGCGCGCGCGAGTCGGTCGAGAAAGGCGTGCAGCAGTTGGTTGGCGGCGGCGACAAGGGCGGCCGCAGCCTGATCGGTGGCTTCCTGGAGCAACCGCAGAAGCAGCTCGATCACTTGCAGAAGCGCATCGACACCCAGGTGCGCGAATCGGTGGACCGCATCGCCAGCCACCCGGCGATTCAGCGCGAGATCACCCGGCTGGAACGGAGCGTGAAGCGCCTGGAGCAGCAACTGGCGCGGCTCAAGCGCCCCGCGCGCACGCGCCGCGGCAAGCCGAAGTCTTCATAATCCACACTGCGCCGTCTCTCCAAGTGCCGAGCGAGCCGGCACGGAGCGCATCTCATTGGCCTCGCGGAGTTCAGCGACGCCGGACGTCTGGCCGGGTGGCTCGCGAAGCCACCGGTCAAGTCGCGCTCGCTCTGCTCCTACTGGTCCTAGGGGTTTTTCCTAACTTGACCGCAGCCAGCCATTGGCCGTAGCCTGACGACAAGTGCAGAAGCAGCGCACAGCCGAGCTTGACGGGGTGCGCATGGCGTTGGTTCCAGGCGCAATGTTCAGGGTGAACTCGATCGCGTGCGATCGGTGAGGATTCAGCTATGACCACATTGTCGTTGGCTACTGCAGTAGAAGAGGCCGAGTTGTTGCTCGCGTTCGCCGTGAGGCGAGGCCTGCTGGCCGACCAGACGCTGGCTGCGGCAGTCAGCGAGTGCCGGCAGGCGGTGGCGACGACGACGCCATTGGCGGACGAGTCGCGCTTTTGGTCCGCCTTCAACCGCCTCGCGGCACTGGTGCAACCGGCGACCGTCGAGAGCATTCGCGCCACCACCCCGGCGGCACGCGATGGCTCCGACAGCAAGGCCGACGAGGCAGTCAAGCGCTACCGCAACTTGGCGCTGGCAACGTTAGTGACACTGGTGGCGGCGCAGGTGTACTACCTAGTCGGCGCAACCGCTATAAGTCGCATCGACAGCTACCTCAAGGAACTCGAGGCAGCCTCCGGCGGTACCGAGGTGCAGGGACAGCTGGTCGAACTCGCTGTCTCTGGCACGCAGGCCCCTGCGAGCCGCCTCGATAACGCCGAGGGCTACAAGCGCGTTCGTTTGGATTTCAGTTATCGCCAGCTCGCGACCTGGAACCGGGTATGGGAGACACCGCTCGAATTGGCGCAGCTGCAATGGCCGGGCAACCCTGCTTCGGTGCTCGCGCGCTCGGAAACCTGCAAACGCTCAGCTGGAGCCAACTCGGTGCCGGAGAGCAACCAGACACCGCCAGTGACCGGCGAGCAGCCAGCCGCGGAACTCGCCGCGCCTGACGGCGGCGGGCAAAGCCCAGCGCGGGTCGCTACCAGCGACTGCCTGCCCGCCGGCGATGCCTATGGCCTCGTCTTCAATCCGTTTGATGGCGACAACATCGTCACCGAGACCAGGGCGCGGCTGGCGCTCAAAACCATGAGCGCCTACGTTCTACCGTTTCTGTACGGGCTGCTCGGCACCTGCGTATTCATTCTGCGCAATCTCGGCGAAGGCATCCGGTCCTACTCTTTCTCCAGCGATGTCGGCTACCGCGTGCGACTTCCGCTCGGGGCGCTGGCGGGCGTGGCCATGGCCTCGATCATGTCTCCCGAGTCGATGCCTTCAGCCTTGCGGTCGCTGCCTTCGATCACGCTCGCGTTCGTGGCCGGATACAGCGTCGAGATCTGGTTCGCGATGATGGACCGCGTCATCGGCGCGTTTTCCAACACCGATCAGACTGCTGTGAAGTCCAAGTAACGCCCGCGACTGTACTGAAGACAGGAGGTAGAAGATGGCGCGAAGCAAATGGCTGGCAGTTCTCACACTGGCGGCGATGCTCGGGGCTACTGCCGTCATGGTGTCGGCGGAATGCACGGCAGAAATGAAGGCAAAGATGCGAAGAGGAAAGATGTCCGCGGCAGAGATCGAAGCAGCGTGCGGCGCTGATGACGACGACGGCGAGGAGCCGGTGAGAAAGCACCGCAAACCGCGCCGCGCGGCGCGCGACGAAGATGCCGATTGGCCTGATGAGCCCAGTTACCGCCACCCAGGACAGCAGGGGCAAGCCGTGGCCAGTACATGCATCACCTCTGTCGGCTCTTGCCCGATGGTGGTCGCGGGACCGGCAGGCTACCCCTGCACCTGCGTGACGCCGTTCGGGCCGGTGTACGGAACCGCGCGGTGACGGCACGGCGCCTCGCGCAACGCGGGCTCGGGCTCGCGATGGCCGCCGGCGTGTTGGTCCCGGGGCTGGCTCACCGCGCCGCGGGCGGCGACGAGCACCGGCCGCGCTGGTCAGTTACCGCGGCGGTTCCTGCGAAGCGACAGAAAACGATCGCCTGGTGCTGGTTGGCGGTCGCGCAGATGGCGCTCGATTATTTCGCGGTCGATGACATTCCGTCGCAGTGCCGGCTGATGGAGTTGGGCTATGGGCTGGCGAACGGGTACTGCTGCGATGACACCGCCCGCTGTACCTGGCCCGGCTCAGAGCAGCAGATCAAAGCCGTGATAGAGCACTTCGGCGGCTTGGCCACGTCCTCGCGCGAGCCGCCGCCGAACTCAAAGGCCATCTACGACGCTCTCAGTGCCGGCGACTTGGTGATTGCCCTGATCGGCGCGGGCTTTGGCCAAGGCCACGCCGTCGTCGTGCGCGGAGTCAGAATGGAAGCCGAAGCCGGCGGCTACGCACCCTATCTCTTGGTCAACGATCCGCTCGCGCGCGTACCGGAGAAGATCGAGTTCTCCAAGCTGCGTGAAGTTTGGCAGCGCACGATCATCGTCCGCGAGCACTAGTAGGCTGGGTTGCGCCAAGGAGCTTGGCGGCTTCCGTTGCGCCAAGCCGCGGCTCTTCAATGCCGCTTAGATCTGGATGAGGATGAGCAGGTTAGCGCGCGCCGGGGGTCTTTCGCCTCGTCGCCGCAAGACTCTACGTCTCTGAACACGTAGCGCTGCGCTCACATCAATGTCAGCTCTTGGCCGCGGCGGTGTCGATCCAGCCCGGGATGGCCTTGGCGGCGGCGAGCGACATTTCGCGCGCGCGGTAGAGTTCTGCACACTGACTGCACAACCCGTCGGCTGGCTCCCAGGTGGGGAACTCGCTTTGAATGCACGCGACCACGTCCGCCGCCAGCGTCTCGGGGTCGGGCTCACGCCCATAGGTCGGGAAGCGGCACAAAGGGCAGCGGCCGCCCGGAGCGAGGCCGCGCACGGCTTTCTCTCCGCGCGGGCTCAGCACAAAGGCCACCAGCTCGGCATGTGTGCCCGCTGCGCCGCTGAAGAAGCGTACGAACGCCTCGTCGGAGGCTTCGCCCAGCATCGGGAAGGCCGTGGTAAAGCCCCGCCGTGCTTCGGCTTCCGCACCCGGTGCGGCAACTCCGCGGCGCAGCAGGCGACCGGCGATACTGACGTTCCACAGCACACGATAGCGATCACGCAGCAGGCCCTCGAAGGATGGACCGGCCTCGGTTCGCGGCAGCACCGGCTCGTAGCCGAACGCGGGATCGACCATGTCGGCCACGTGCATCAGTTCCGGGCGCAGCCACGCCAGCAGGCCATCAGGCTCGGCGAAGGAACTGGCGCACAGGCGAATCACGATAGTCCGGGCATCGCGGCCTTCGGCATCGGCGGCAACCAAGAGATCCGCCGCTTCCTGGTTACGGATTGCCGCACGGCTGACGATGCACCGGCCGCAGGCCTGCGCCAAATCCGGCAGCTCGGCCAGCGCCTGGTGGATGGTCTGATCCAACCGTAACCGGATGAACCAGTTGAGATGAAACTGCGCGAACGCCCGCTCCCGCTCGTTTTCGGGTTGCAGGTAGAGCGGATCACGCTCGCGCCGGAACCTGCTCTCTTCGGCGCTGCCGCCCACCGCCCATAGCACCACCTCCTCTACGAGGTCCGGCCGGAAACTGACCGGCAGCGACGTCATAGAGCCTCCGCTTCGCTATCGGCACCGGCGGCTTCATCTGCACTCTGACAGCCTAAGGGAACGGCGACGGTCGCGGGATCCGGTCGCAGCCCCAGTAACTCCGAGCCGGTGGGAACGCCCAGCCGCTCACAATCGAGCTGCACCAGCGCCAACAGCAACTCGCCGAGCGCGCCGTAGAAGCCGGCGGGGTCATGCCGAACCAGCTGCCGGCCGAAGGCGGGGGCAAAGCGGGCCAAGTGGTCGCGCAGGAAGAGCATGCCAGCTCGCACTGTGCCGGTCAGCATCTCCTGATCGTTATGCTCTATGGCGTAGGCCTCTTTGCAAGCCAGGAAGGCGAGGAACTCACACTCGCAGCTGACATGGTCGATGCGCTCGCGCGCCTCGGGGCGCAGCGTGAGGCCGAAGGCGCGCAGGAAGCCGGCCAGGTCGCCGAGCTCCTGCGGTTGTTGGAACAACGCCTCCGCGCCGTATTCGGTTTCGTAAGCCGGCACTTCGCCCCGAGCCGTGTGGCCGAAGAGCCGGCGGTGGACGCCGCCGAGGGTTTCGAGGTCGAGCTCGGGCCGAGCCAGCGCCGCCGCCCGTTGACTGAGGCCGCTGGCGACGGCGCCTGCTTCCAGCATCCGGGCCGCATCGGCCAAAGCGCCGGCCGCTTCTGAGCTGGTGAGGCGGACGAGCGTCTCGGCCGTCGGCGGGCGAAAGCCCAGCGCCAGCGCGGCATAGACGGTGGCGCGGCAGAGCGGAAGGTCGGTGCTCGCGCCGGTCTCAGATGGAGTTGGCATGCTGTGCCCCACGCACGTGCAGGGGCTCCTCCACGGTGGTGCGGAACAATTCCTTACCGTCCTGACCGAAGGCGATCACGGTGTCGTTGTATAGCTTCACCGTTTTGCCGCGCAACGAGGCCTCGTAGACCTGCGGCCCCTCCTCGATCTCGTAGCGGAAGATGATCCGATTCGAGCGGCGGAACAGCTGCAGCACCGCGAGCAACTCGCGGTCGGGGTTGCTGTAGCGTTCGAGCGCCGCATCGACGCCGGGGCCGAACATCTGCCGCAGATACGGCCGCGGCACCCAACGCGGTGGTATGTAGTACCCGTTCGGCGAGGTGCCCAGCTGCGGGTAGAGCGGCAGCGCCACCTTAGCGACGTGGATCATGTAGTAGAGCGGGTTTTGCCGGTCTTCGGCCCAAGTGCCGTCCTGACTCAGTTTGACCAGGCCCTGCATCCGAATTTGGCCGATGCAGGCAGCCATGCAGCGGGTCTCCATCGGCTGCCCCTCGCTTTCGGGATCTTTGCCCTCGACACGCGGGTAGCAGGCGATGCACTTCTCGGAGGTGCGGGTGTTGCCGCGATAGATCGACTTCTTGTACGGGCAGGCCTCGACGCACTTGCGGTAGCCGCGGCACTCGCTCTGGTCGATCAGCACGATGCCATCTTCGGGCCGCTTGTAGATCGCCTTGCGCGGGCAGGCCGCCAGGCAGGCCGGGTAGCTGCAATGATTGCAGATGCGGGCGAGGTAGAAGAACCAGGTCTTGTGCTCGGGCAGCTCGACGCCGGTCTTGTCCCACTGCATCGGCTTGCCGCGCTCGCCCACCGGGTTGTCCTCGTAGATGTTCGGCGAGTTCCACTCGTCGTCGTCCGGCAGATAGCCGAGCACGCGGGCGCTGTCGGGCGTGAGGGTCTTGCGCGTCGCCTCGAAAATCGTCTGGCCCTTGAATTCGCCATAGGGGCCGGAACCGCTCGCCCAGCGCTGGCCGTCGGGGTTGGCCTTTTCGAGCAGGTCGAGGATCTTCATGTCCCAGGATTGGGGATAGCCGCCGTAGGGCTTGGTCTCGACGTTGGCCCACCACATGTGCTCCTGGCCCTTACTGAAGGTCCAGGTCGATTTGCATGCCATGGTGCAGCTCTGGCAGGCGATGCAGCGGTTGATATTGAAGACGAAGGCGAACTGCTGCTTGGGGTACGCCGCTTCATACGGGTACTCCATCGTCCGGCCGAGCTGCCAATTAAGAACTTTGGGCATGGTCTCCACTCCTTGTCGTCACATGTCACGCACTGGCGCCGGTACCGCGGGCGGCGGTGGTCCTGGCGCACGGGCGAATCACTCAAACGCTATCGCGCCTCGCTGTCGACGATGCGCACGCGGCCCCACACCGCCACGCACTCGTCAATGATGGCCTCGGCCGCTTGCGCCCCGAGCGCGCGATAAGCTCCGTGGGCCCCGCTGTAGAACGGGTTGCGGAACAACGCCACGATCTGCTCGCGGCCGTAACCATTGCGGGCGAACTCCTCGGCGAAGGTGTACGCCATCTCCCGCATCGCTTCCGGACCGGCCGGCAACATGACCCCCACCAGCTCTTGCGGGTCTGTCGCATCAGGATCGTCGTAGGGCATCGTTCAACTCCCGTGGCTAGAGGCCGGGGGCTGGAGGCTGGGGAAAACCCCTCGCATCCAGCCGCCAGTCTCCTCATTCACGTTTTGATCAAGTCTCCCGCCAGGTAGCGCTTCATGAATTCGTTTTCGTTGTCGGGAGTGAAGCCGGTGGTGGCGGGCTTCCAGACGCCCTTGCCGCCCATACCGCCGTCTTCGGCCTTGGTGACGCGCACCAGGGTTTCCTTGGGCACGGTATTGAGGGCGTGGTTGTCGGCCTCGCCACCGAAGATGAAGCCCATGAAGACCTTGGCCTTGTGGAAGAGCGTGTCGGTCTGGTGCATCGGCATGTGCCAGTTGCGGGTGATCGACTGCTGCGAGCCGTAGCGCAGGTTGGCTTGATAGCCGGTATTCTCCGAAAGCGCGCGGCCATCGGGCCGGGTTTCGTGGGCCTTGACGCTCTTCTCCGTAGCGATGAACGGCGCGTGTTTCATCATCACGCAATTGTACGGGTAGGCGTGATTGTACTTCACCCGCAGCATACAGCGGGCGACGCGGTAGAACGGGTCATCCGGCTTGGCTCCCAGGTACGGCCGGTCGGCCGGGTTGGCGTCAATGTAAACGTAGTCGCCGTCGTTGATGCCGAGGTCGCGCGCCGCCTGGGGGTTGATGTGCAGTTGATGCTCACCCACGCTCGGCGCCCGCTTGTCGAGGCGATAGGGGTCGCCGAAGTTCGAGTCGTAGAGCATGTGCCAGTCGACGTTCGACCAGCTGCTGTGGACGCGGTGGCGGGTCTTCGGTGTCAGGCAGTAGAAGTGGTAGCCCTTCTCCCAGAGGAAGTTCTTGGTCGTTTTCACCTTGGCCCACGGCATCTTGATGTTGCGGATCGTGCGGTCGTCCCAGTGCTCGGCGCTGGGCTTGATGCCGTAGTCTTCGGGGCGGACGAACGGGTTGTTGCTGACGATGACGTTGGGCAGGTAGGGCGTGGCTTCCGGCCCCTCGCGGTGGACGATGAAGTTTTCGCCGTACTCGATCGCCTCGGGGACGTCGGCGTAGGCGTGCATGCGGCCGGTATCGGTGTGGAACGGCTCGCTGTCGACCACCTGCTCGTAGAACGGGATGCGGGGGTAGGTGCGGAAGTTGAGCAGCGTACCGCCCGGCGGGCCGTACTTGCCGGCCATGATGTCGTCGAGCTTGAAGCCAACGGTGGTGGTGGAGCTGTCGAGCAAGCGTTGGACGTAGACGCCGCGCTTGTCCGGATCGGCGAAGGCAAAGTAGTCGCGGAAGCGTTGCTCGCCGGTGATGTCCGCCATCGCGCGGGCGATGCCGGCCAGGATCATTAGGTCGTCCTTGCTGTCGAACACCGGCGGGATGCCGCCCTTCCAGATCTGCAGGAACGGATTCGAGCAGCTGGCGGTGATTTCGAGCCCTTCGAACTCGAGCCATGAATTGGCCGGCAGTGCGAGGTCGGCGTACTCGATCGAGGCGGTCATCTGGATGTCGAGCGAGACGATCATCTCGACGTTCGGATTGACGTTCTTGATCATCGCGTAGGCCCACTTGGCGTTGTTGATCAGGTTCACGTTGGTGAAGATCATCGCCTTGGTGGGCGTCGGCATGTGGCTTTGGCCGGTGAAGTTCTTGCGGCCGAACTTGGGGGTGTTGACGATGAGTGCCTGGTCGCCGTGGTTCCAGTACGCCGGCTCTTCATCCTTGGTATAGGCGTGAGCGTGGATGGCCTTGCCCGGAGCGTTGGGATCGAGCGTGATCTCGAACGGGTCCTCCGCTACCCACCCCTTGAAGCCCGGGCCGGTCCAGGGCGAGCCCTGGAAGATGGCAGCCTTGTAGTTGCCCGCCCAGGTATGGGAACCGGAGCCCGGGATGCCGACGTTGCCGGTAAGCATCAACGGCAGATATGAGGCACGGTTCATCTCGGTGGCGTGGAACCAATGATTGATGCCCTCGCCCTGATGGATGGCCACCGGCTTCATGGTGGCGATGTCCTCGGCGAGTTGCTCGACCAGATGCTGCGGGGCGTGGGTGATCTCGCAAACGCTCTTGATGTCGTAGTCCTTGAGGTGCGTCTGGTAGAGAGTCCACAGCGTGGCAACTTCGACCGTCTTGCCGTCAGCGAGCTTCACCTTGAACGAGCCTTCCAGGGTGGGATCGATGCCGTTCTTGGTCATCGTCTCGCCGACTTCGTCGCGAGTGATCGCGCGCGGCCCGTTGGTCTTGGCATCCCAGACCACATAGTCACCCAGCTTGTCGTGCTGCTCGGGCTTAAGGCCCTGGACTTTCATCGATGGGCCGTCGGGCGACAGGCTGGACTTGTAGTCGGCGAACACCTCGTGGGCGCGCAGGCGCTTGAGGTTGTCTTTGCGCACCAGCAGCGGAAAGTCGGTGAAGCGCTTGACGAAGCTCTCGTTGTACTGGCCCTTGTCCATCATCAGCTTGGTGACGCCGAGCCAGAGCGCCGCGTCGGTCTGCGGGCGGATGGGAATCCAGTAGTCGGCTTTGGTGGACGGCGGCCCGTACTCGGGCGCGATGACGACGATCTTGGCGCCGCGCTCCATGCACTCGATGAACCAGTGCGAGTCGGTGAGCTTGTTCTCGACCAGGTTCTTCCCGTCCATGATGATGAGTTTGGACGAGCGCAGGTCATTGAAGTCGCAGTCGGAGGTCTGCAGGCCGTGCACCCAGGGATGGCCCGGGGCCTGGTCACCGTGCCAAGTGTAGTTGGAGAAGTTGCGCCCACCGCGGGCTTGCTCGTGATCGACGCCGCGGAGCTTGGCGTCGAGTAGTGCCATCGAGTTATTGAGACGGTACATGCCGTACTTGCCGATGACGCCGAGCAAGCCCATGCCGCCGCGCATCTTGAAGGTGCGGGTGCCGGCGCCGCCCATCTCCTTGACCATCTCGGGTTGATAGCCCTGGGCGAGTAGGCGCTTGGCGCCTTCGTCGCCGCTGTAGCGGGTGGCGATGGCAACCAGGGCGCGCGCGATCACGTCGAAAGCATCGTCCCACGCGATCTGGACGAACTCGTCCTGGCCGCGGGCGTCGAACATGTATTTCTTCTTCAACTCAGGGGTCAGTTCCGGGAAGCCGGCATCGGCCCAAGCTTTCCACCCGCGGCGCACGATCGGATGGCGCAGGCGGTACGGGCCGTAGAGGACGCGGTGAAAGGTGTACCCCTTGGCGCACTGGCGCGGGTTCCAGTTCACGGTGGCGTGATTGCCGTAGAGGTCGGCGTAGTTCTGGTAGTCATAGGTCGCGCCCAGGCGGGTGACGATGCCATTGCGGACGTAGGCGCGCACCCGGCAGGCGTGCGTGTCGTTGGGCGAGCAGACCCAATCGAAGGACGAATCATAGCTGTACTGGTCGCGGTAGATCTTCTCCCACTCCCGCGTCACCGACCCGGCGAGCGGATTCTGATCCGGGTCAGCCGCCGCCAGCAGTCGGAGTGGGACGCCCGCGCTGATCGCGGCGGCGCCGGTGCCAATACCCAACCAGCGCAAGAAGCTACGCCGGCTCAGATCGAAATAATGTTGGTCGCTCATGATTAAACCTCAGCTTTCAGCCGCCAGCTCTTCGTGTATTGAAGTGTGGCGTCACTTCTCTAAGTTGAGTTCCTGCCAGATGGTGACCGACTTCTTGCCGTCGCGGTCACCGGCGGTGCCGTTCCAGATCGCGAACGCAACCGGCACCGTGGTACCGGGCTCGAGCGTAACCGCACCCTCACCCTTACCCTTGAGAGCACGGCGGAAGACGACACGGTACGAGTCGGTTCCGTACACCCCTTTGGCCGCCACCGTGTGATCCACCGGCGGTCGGGCACGCAGGGTGCCGAACCCCTGCGCGGTGAGATCCTCGGCCGCGCTCGCCCTTGTCGGATCGGCCACGATGTTGCCGGCACCCCAAGCGGTCACGAACGTGGGGTCCGACTCCAAGGTGAGCGCATGGCGAAGCGGCTGTTCGACCGCCGACTTCAACAGGTTGGGATAGGAGTCGATGCCGAGGTTCGGGTAGACCTTCTCGAGGTCCTGGAACGCGGGTTCGAGGTCGGCTTGGCGCTCCGACTTCCACATCCAAATGTTGACGAACTGCCCTTTGGCGCCCATGGCGAAGAACGGCGGATCGGCGGTGGCGGACAACTCGACGGCGGCGGCGTCGCGGAAGTCCTGCGTCCGCATGGCGGTGGCGTCGTGCGTGATGTCTTGCCAGACCAACTGGAAGGCGATGTCTTTGCCGTCGTGCAATGCGCGCACGGTGACTTCTTCGGGCCGGTCGGTGCGCCACCACAACGGCATCAGATGCAAGTTGATGGCGCGGGTACTCGCCCAGGTGCCGGCATCGGGGTGATCCGGCAGCTTTGCCACGCGGGTGACGGGGATGGCGAAGCGGCGCATCTCGGCCCGTGCCCGTTGGGCATCGCTCGACAGCGAGCGCACGAAATGAACCAGGTGCCAGGCGTCGTTACCGTAAGCCCAGTCGCTCATCGGCATCGGCGAGCCGGGCAAGCCGGCGATGATCCGGCGATAGATTACCTCAGGTTCCGGGCTGCCTTTGAAGACGCCGAGGGTCAGGTCGCGCGGCCGGGTCGGGTAGCCGGCCTCGTCACGTTGCACATCGACACCGTCGCCCTTGCCGGTGACGCCGTGGCACGAGGCGCAAGCGTCTTTGAACAACTCCTGCGCGCGCGCCTGAGCCGCGGCATCGTATGGCGGCTCTGGCGGAACGATAACGATGCCGGTGCCCTGCTGGCCTTCGGCCGCCGGCGCCGCGCTCGGCTTGATAGTGATCGGGGCCTCCATCAGCGACTTGACGTAATGAACCAGCCCCCACCGTTCTTTCTCGGAGAGGTGCCCCCACGAGGGCATTGCCGATCCCGGCATTCCGCGCGAAATCGTGAGGTAGAGGTCTTCGTCCGTGGGCATGCCTTCCCAGGTTGAGACCAGACGGAAGCGACCGGTGCGGAAGTTGCGCGGCTTCGGGTAGAGCAGGTAGGCGGCCTCGCCTTCGCCATCGCCCTTGGCGCCATGGCAGGCCACGCACTGCTTGGTGTAGACCTGCTCGCCCAGCTTGATCAACTCGG
Organism: Deltaproteobacteria bacterium; assembly: GCA_016210005.1. Classification (NCBI taxonomy): domain Bacteria; kingdom Pseudomonadati; phylum Myxococcota; class Myxococcia; species Deltaproteobacteria bacterium. Next base: position 18,931 of record JACQVA010000128.1, read on the forward strand.
GGCTGGACGGCACGGCTTCCGTCGGCGTCCACCTAGCCGGCAACGGCCGACTCGTATCATCGGTGTGGGTCGCCGACCCTGGGCCTTCCGCTGCTGCCACCGGTGGCGCCGCCTCGGCGCTGACCCGCAGCGTCAACGCGCAGACAAACAACGCGGTACCGAAGCTTAGTCTTGTGCTCATCAACAACCTCCGAAAGGCGCGGTCAGCGTTAAGCCGCCGCGCAATTGAGGCGCACCATCGGCGCCGGTGCTTCGGGTCGCAGCTGGAGCTATCGCCCGAAGCGTTCTCAGGAACCGGTAACGCAAGCCAGCCCCGGTCGTTCACGAGGCAGCACGGAGCGCGGCGGCCCGTTGGTCGACCTCGCCCAGCTCCTCGGGGCCGAGCAGGCGTGCCGCCATCGGAAAGAGAACCTGGTCTTCCTTGGCAATGTGACCGCGGAGCAAGTCGATCAAGCCGTGGGCATTCTCTCTCTGCTGCTCCACGTCGCCCGTTTCCACGCCCCGGGTCAGCCCTTCCAGCAGCCGGCGGAAGTCCGCATGCTCGGCGTTCATGACTGCCAGCGGCCCATGGTCGTAGCCCAGGTGCCGGCCCATAATCGGGAACAGCGCTTCTTCCTCTATGGCGAAGTGCTGCACGACATCGTGATGCAAGTACTCGGCAAGCGCAGCTGCGGCATTGCCTCTTGCGTCTGCACCTAACGCTTCCTCGGTCTTGGCCAGATGGGCCAGAACCTCTTGGTGTTGCTCACTCAGCAGGTCAATCGTGGTACTCATGCTCCTACTTAAACCTCAACTCTCGCACAGAGCCGCTGTGCCGATCGCGGGCCACGCCCGCACACACACACGCTGGGCTGCTAGCCGAGCCCCGCAGTATGCACCCAGCGGCCGTGGTCCGGTAGCATGATTTATGGGCTCGCGCAGCACTCCTATATGACCTCGGTCATAGAGAGCGGCGACAATTGAGGGATCGCGTGAAATCGCCAGCGCCGGCAGCCGACTCGAGCCGCGCGCCCTGGCTCTGGCGGCTCTGGCGAGGGCCGCGCTTCCAAGCCGCGGGAATAATTCGCAGGCATGTGAACCAACTGGGGCCGGTGTGAAGACCCGCTCAGAGTAACCTGGAGGCGGTGAACGTGGCACGCTTCCTGGTTCACCACGCGATGGTTTCATGTGGCTCTCGGCCGAGCCGGCGTTTGCGCAACGCGCGCCGCGCTGGGCCGTGCACTGGCGAAAAGGAGAGGCCACGATGGACAAACCTGAATGTTACGGCCCCCACTCACGGTGGCGGCTGAGGTGGGCCTGGTTTGGCTGCGCGTTGTCCCTCCTGGCAAGCTCGCCGGTCGCAGCGCTGCCGCCATATGGCCCAGTCGAGATCTCGGGGAACATCGCCGCGCAGCAGGTCATTCGCCATCGCGACATCGACCGCTACGACTTCGTGCAGCAACGCAACACCTTGAAGCTGCGCGTGGATTACACCGCCATCGACGACGGCAAGCTGATCGAACGGCTGCCGGTTCCCTTCATCGACCGCACCAAGCTCTTCGTCCTCTATCGCGGCGTTTACGACAGCGTTTACGACTACACGCCCGGCTTCAGCCAAGAGGACATTTACGGGCAACCGATCGGCGAACGACTCGATGACCTGCGCGGGCGCGAGGGGTTGCGTTTCGAGAACCGGTTGCGGGAAGCCTACTTGGACGTGCGGCTCAAGAACCTCCCGCTCAGCTTTCGCCTGGGCCGGCAACAGATCGTGTGGGGCGAGACGGACAATTTCCGCATGCTCGATCGGGTCAACGCGCTCGACCTCAGCTGGCACCTGCAACAGGAGTCGTGGGATGAGCTGCGAACGCCCTACTGGATGATCAAGGGCCTGTGGGAGATCGGCGAGGCCGCGCCGTTGAGCGACGCCTTTCTTGAGTTCTACTGGAATCCCGGCGATTGGCACCCGGCCAAGCGGGCGTTTCTGCCGCGGCCGTGGAGCGCGCCAATCTCCAACCCGCTGCGGCCGGCGATCGCGATCTTTCAAACCGACCGGCTGGCTCATGGCACCAAGCTATTCCAGCAGGGCGACTACACCCGCAACCCGATGGACAACAGCCAAGTGGGCGTGCGCCTGAGTGCCCTGAGCCCGCAGGGGGTGCAGTTCACGCTCAATTACTTCTATCAGCGTTGGGCCGGCGACGACGGCACCAACGCCGCCGCGGTGCGTGCGCTCACCCGTCGCAGCGACATCGCCGCCGCGCGCGCCCGCGGCGAGTTGCCGGTCGAGGCCGTCGCGCCCTACGTTCACGCCATCGGCGCGTCGCTGAACTACGCCGAACAGAACTACACCCAGGCGGTGTTGCGGGCCGAGACGGTTTACGAACTCGGCGTCCCCTTCGCCGACGCCGCCAAGCCGTTTCCCGACCCGCCGCTGAATCGCGATCTGTTCGGCATCAGCAAGCACGACATGTGGAAGGGCATGATCGCCTTCGATCGTCCGACGTGGATCAAGCCGCTGAATCGCAATTCCACCTTCCTCGTACTCGGGCAGTTCTTCTGGCACTACCTGGTCGACAACCCGCCGATCGCCTGCCGCGACCCCGGCGAAGCGCCGCCCTGTGCGGTCAGTGGCCAGGGGCAGGGTCTGCGCGGGCAGTTCTCCGACAGCGGCAACAACGCCGGCGCCGCCTTCATCGACAAGGTGCGCGATTGGGAACTGCTGGCGACCCTGGCGGCGACCAGCTTCTATCGCGGCGGCAAGCTCGTCCCCTTCCTCGTCTACGTCATCGATCCGGTGAACAACTACAACCAGGAAGTCATCTTCATGGCGGACTACTTCATCACCAACAACCTGATCTTCAACCTCACTCAGCGATACTTCATCAACACCACCAGCAATCCAGTGTTCGAAACCTGGGGAGTGGCGGGCCTCAACCGCGGCCGTTCTGAGACCAGCCTGCGCCTGACTTATCAGTACTGAGCCGCAGGAAGGAGTTACTCATGAAACGGGTGCTGTGGGTTGTGCTACTGGCCGCGGCCACCGTGGCCCGGGCCGAGGTGCAGCCCGGAGAGGTGATCACCAAGCAGAATCTGGACAAGGCGCGCGAGCTGCTCAGCCCGGGAATCGCCTGGTGCGTCGAACACGGCATGAGTATCACCGTCGCACCGACCAAGAAGGTGGAGTGGCCGCGCGCTTACCGCGAGGCGACGGAGCAGAACCGCGGCCAGGTGCGGCTCTCGCCCGACGGCAATACGCTGGAGAACTACGTCGCCGGCATGCCCTTCCCCGACATCGACCCCGACGCCCCCGACGCCGCCACCAGGATCATGTGGAATTATCAGTACAAACCGATCCTCACCGACGACGTCTTGATGCGCGACTTCCAAGTGCCGAGCGGACCGCTTACCTATGACGCGCCGATGGTACCCGACCGCGAGTTCGTGCTCGGCGACTTCCGCCGCCTTTACTACAATGGCCGTCTCTTCGTTGATCCTAAGCCGGAGCTGCCCAACCCTGACCGCATTCGCTACAAGGAGATCCTCAGCCCGGTGGTGGCGCCCTTCGACATGAAGGGCGTCGGCCAGCTCTCTTTCCGCTACCTCAGCGCCGCGCGCCAGGATGACACGTGGCTCTATGTGCCGGCGGTGCGCCGCATCCGCCGCATGTCGACCACCCAGCGCAGCGACTCCCTGTTCGGCCAGGATACGGACCAAGACTCCTACTGGGGCTTCAGCGGCCACATTGCCTGGAGCGACTGGAAGCTGCTCGGGGTCAAGGAGGTGCTCGGGGTCGTACACCGCGAGCACTACCCGCCCAAGCGCTGCTCGGGCGGCGCGGATTTCGTTTACTGTGACAACTGGGAGAAGCGCCGAGCTTACGTCATCGAGGGCATTTCCAGGCTGCCACAGTATGCCTACGGCAAGCGCGTCCTTTATATCGATGCGGAGGCATGGGTGGTGCTCTACTCCGACATCTACGACAAACGCGGAGAGCTGTGGAAAGTGTGGATAGAGTTCTTCTCGTTCCGCAAGCAGGCCCACCCCACCTCGGCCGTCATCTACGAGGATGAGATGGGATTCACCTCGGCAACGATGATCGACACCCAGATGAACCACGCCACGGTCATAATGATCCCCGGCCCCGCGGCCGCCAGCGCGGAAACCTGGTTCTTCAACAAGGGCGCCGCTGCCCGCTCACCTTACGCCCGGGGAAACGTCGAGAGCGTGTTCGCGGTGTCGCACCTCATCGAGGCCGGGCATTGATTGCGCGCCGCGTCATTAGCGGTCGCCCTTTACAAGCGGGACCCTCTAGGCCGGACGGGCCCGCCCCCTTCCCTTCCGAAACACGGGAAGCGGGAGGCCATGGCTGTCTTGATAATAGCAACATTAGCGGCGAGGGGCGGCTGACTTCACGTGTGTTTGGCCGCGGCACGGCGCTTGGAGCAAAAACGCCTGCCATGCGTGTTCGGGACTTAATGACGCGCGAGGTGGTAACGTTGGACGCCTCGGACAGCTTGGATTTGGCGGATGACCTGATGCGCCTAGGCCGCATCCGGCACATGCCGATCGTGTCGGGCGGCCGGCTGGTCGGCATTCTCTCCCAGCGCGACCTTTTCCGTGCCGCCATTTCATCGGTACTGCAGTTCCGGTCGTCAACCGAACGGGAATGGCTGGCGAAAATCTCAATCCGAGAAGCCATGACCGCCAGCGTCTACACCGTGACACCCGGCACGGCGGTGCGCGAGGCGGTCGAGATCATGATCGAGAAACGAATTGGCTGTTTGCCGGTGCTCGAGGAAGGCGCGGTGGTGGGGCTGCTGAGCGAAAGCGACTGCTTGCGCTATCTGGCCCGTCTGCTGGATATCTCGCAAACCAAAGCCGATCTTCCCGAACTTCCGTCGCCAGACTAGGAGCCTGTCGGAGAAATGGATGTCGCCGTGAAAATCGCCAGCCGCAGCGAGCGCCCGGAGCTGAGCCCGACCGCGTACCCATGCGATACGCCGAGGGGTCAGCGACGCCGCGATTCGCTGATGGATGACGGTTTGCAGCCGGCAGCCATTTCTCCGGCAGGCTCCTGGTAACCAAGTTCCGAGCCCCCGGTGTTTTAAGTAGTTCCGGCATGGTGTTTTTGGAAGAGCCGCACGTGACTGGCGCGATCCTGATTGTAGAAGACGAGGCCCCGATTCGCGAAAGCCTTGCCGAGGTGTTGCGCGCGGATGGCCATCAGGTCACCTGTGCCACAGATGGTGTGGCCGCGATGGCGGCGCTCGATACACAGGAATTCGACCTGGTGCTGTCGGACGTTCGCATGCCGGGAGCCGACGGATTAGCGGTGCTCAAGCACGCCCGCGAGGTCACCCCCCAGGCGCCAGTGCTGATGATGACCGCCTACGCCACGCTCGACACGGCCGTGGAGGCTTTACGGCGCGGGGCGCATGACTACTTAGCCAAGCCCTTGGTATTCGAGGACGTGCAGCACAAGATCCGCTTTCTGCTGCGCAATCGCTTGATGGCCTGGGAGAACACGCTCCTGCGCGCCGAGGTCCAGCGGCAATGGAACCCGGAAACGCTGGTGAGCGAGTCACCGGCAATGCAGGCGGTGGTGGCGACCGTACGCGGCTTGGCGGCCGGGGCCGGACCGGTGTTGATCACCGGCGAACGCGGCGCCGGCAAAGAGAGCATCGCCCGCGCCGTGCACTACTTCAGCCGGCGCCGCAACAGCGTCTTCTTATCCCTGCACTGCGCCGGAGTGCCGGAACACGAGCTGGACGGGCAGCTGTTCGGGCAGCGACGCGGAGCGATACCCGGCGCGGGCGACAGTCGCGAAGGCTGGTTACAGCGGGCCCGCGGCGGCACGGTGTTCCTCAACGGTTTGGCGGTATTACCGCCGCGTCTGCAAGACAAACTGCTGCGAGTCGTCGAGGCCAACGAGGTCATCCCCGTGGGCGGACAGAGCGCCGTCGGGATCGACGTCCGCATCATTGCGGCGAGCAATCATGATTTGCAGCGAGCGGTCGAGGCGGGCAGATTCCGTGCCGACCTCTACGCGCGGGTCAAGAGCGATACCATCGAGGTACCGCCGCTGCGGGAGCGGCGCGAGGACATCCCCGCCCTGGCCGCGCACTTCGTGCGTTTGTACAGCCATGAATTCCGCCGCCACGTCCAAGGCATCGACGCCACCGCGTTACAGCACTTGCTGCGACTGCCATGGCCCGGCAACGTGCGCCAGCTCGCCAACGTAATCGAGCACGCCGTATTGGTCGGGGGCGGCGAATGGATCATGCTCCGCGACTTGCCCGTAGCCGCCCATGTCGGCGAAGCCACTTGCATGCTAGCGCCGGCCGCCAGCACCTTAGATGACGCACTGCGGGCGTGTGAAAAGGCCCACATCGAGGCCACCCTCGCCGCCGCGGCCCATGATAAGCGCGCGGCCGCGCAACGACTCGGGATTTCGCTGTCCTCGCTCTATCGCAAGCTGGCAAGCTTAGGCATCGCCCTGCGTGGCCCGACTCCGTCCGAGTAAGCCAACAGACTTCCGCCCCCGCCTCGATCAGATCGCCCGCACACGCGACACTACCCAAGGCCACTCCGTCGGCGCTCAATTCGAGAGGTTGCCCGCTGGTTGCGCCGCGCGAATCGCGCGCGCCCGCGCCTCCAGTGCCCCGGCCTCGGCGGCGCGCGGGCTGCGCCGCAGCAGCGCGGCGTAGTTATCCAGCACTCGCGCCACCGCCGGGTCGCTGCGACCCAGCTGCTGCTCGTAAATCGCCAGCGCCCGCTGATAATACGGCTCAGCTTCGGCCCAACGTCCCTGCGCCGCACAGATCAACCCCAAGTTGTTGAGCGCCGCGGCCACCTCCGGATGCTCGCGGCCGAGCACCTGCTCGCGAATCGCCACGACACGTTTGGCCAGCGGCTCGGCCTCCGCCGGCCGGCCCTGGGCACGCACGCTATCGGCAAGACCGTTCAGCGTGGTGGCGACAAACGGGTGCATACTGCCCAACGCCATTTCCTGAATCGTCAGGGCCCGCCGGTCGAGCGCTTCGGCCTCGGCATATCGCCGTTGCACACGATCTACCGCCGCGAGGTTGTTCAGGCTGGTCGCCAGCCGCGCATCCTGCGCACCGAACGACTCGGCTTTCGCTAACGCGGCGGTAAACCGCCGGCTGGCTTCCTCGTAGTGACCGTGCGCGAACGCGGCCTTGCCCGCCTCGGTATCTCGATCCCATGCGGTGGCCGGAACGGATCTGCGCGAGCCCGAACATCCGAGCACCAAGAGCAAGTTCACACCGAGCACACCCACGGCAACCAACCGCCACCGCCTTGCTATGTCCCTTGTCATGACTTCTGCCAGTCCTCCAACATTGACCGGCGTTCTTACCACAGCTGCATTATTTAGTGGATGCCCAATGGTGGCCAGCCGACATGATAATTCCCAGATCCGCCATCCGCTTGTTGCCGCCCGGAGATTGCGCAAACCAGCATCCGGCGGCATGGATACTGCTCACCCAAGAAGACGTAAACCAGCCGGCCGCATGGCTGGCCGAGCCAGGACGGAGAGTAGCGGATGAACGTGGGCAGCTGGATGACTCGTAACCCGGAAACGATCGGTTCTCGGGACACGCTGGCGCTGGCGCAAGAGAAGATGACCGCCGGGCGCTTTCGCCGCCTACCGGTGATCGACCCCGCCGGTAAACTGATCGGCATCCTCAGCGAGCGCGACCTACGCGCCCACCTCGGCTACCTCCCCAGCACCCACGTTGACGCGGCTATGACCGAAAAACCGATTACTGTGCGGCCCGATCAGCCGATCGAGGCCGCCGCCGCCGTTTTGCTGGAACGGAAGATCGGCGGCCTGCCGGTGGTAAGCGAAGCCGGCGAACTGCTCGGCATCATCACCGAAACCGATCTGCTCAGAGGGCTGCTGCGCCGCGTGAGCGGAGGCGAGGACGCCAGTGCGCAGATCGACTTCCAGCTCGCCGCACCCGAGCAGACCGTTGCCCCAGCCATCAAAGCCGTGGAGGCGGCGGGCGGCACCATCCTCGGCTTCGGCACCCTACGCCTGGATGAGCCGGGCAGTGCGCGAGCCTTCTATCTCAGGGTGCGGGCGGCCAATACCGCCGCGCTGGCGGACGCCCTGCGCGGTGGCGGTTACACCGTGGTCGCCATCCACGAGCCGCGCGGCGCATAGGCCGGCCTAGCGCCCGGTGAAACGCGGCGGCCGTCGCTCCATAAACGACGCCACGCCTTCGCGGAAGTCGTCGCTTCCAAAACTCAGCAACATCTCCGTGTCGGCTTCCTCCATCGCTGCGCCCAGATCCTTGAACAGATCACCGTAGAGCTGGCGCTTCATGACCCGAAGCGAGCGTGTCGAGCACAGCGTCGCCATCTCCGTGGCCGCCTCGCGCACGGCGGCCATCAGTGAGTCGTGCGGGACGACGCGATTGAGCAGGCCCATACGCTGGGCTTCGTCGGCGTTGATGATGCGCGCCGAGTACAACAAGTCGCAGGCGTGGTGCATGCCGATCAGCCGGGGCAGCAGCCAGGCGCTGCCGTGCTCCGCCACCAGGCCGCGGCGGGCAAACACGGTACCGAAGCGGGCGCGCTCGGAGGCGATGCGCAGGTCGTAGTAGAGCATGTACGAAAACCCCAGCCCGACCGCGACCCCGTTGACGGCGGCGATCACTGGCTTGTGCAACCCGAGCGGGTAACTGTACTCGCCGCGGAAGGCGGCCGGAAGCGACAAATCCATCGACACGCTCAGTGACGCATCATCCACGCTCAGCGCCGTCGCGGCGCCGTCGAGCTGCAACCCCTGGAGCATATTCATATCGGCGCCGGCGCAGTAAGCCTTGCCGGCACCGGTCACCACGATCACCCGCACCGTGTCATCGCCATCGGCCTGGAACATCGCGTGGCGGACCTCGGCCGCCATCCTTATCGTCCAGGCGTTGAGTTTGTCCGGCCGGTTGAGCGTAATCGTGGCGATGTGGTCGCTGACCTCGTAGAGGATCTGCTCGTAGCCCATTTCGTCCGCCTCCCGTGCTGGTGCGCGCCCGCTCGCGCCGCGCGCCATTTCGTATCGTGGACGCACGCTTGCGGCAAGCACGCTATTGCGCTTGGTACTGGCCGCCGCTGGTGGCACGGGCGATGGAGAACTCGTCGAGGAAGTGAGGTTCTTGGAGCGCCCTACCACTTGGCGTAGTGGTGTTCGGCGTAGCCCAAGTGATCGCTGAGGGCGAGCCGCTCGCCGTTGGCGATCTCTAGGCGGCCGCTGTAGCGACCGATTAGCTGCTGGAAGTTGGAGGCGATCACCAGGGCGTTGATGCTCTCCGCGTAACGGGCTTCGGGACGAAATTCGAGATCGAGGCAGCCATCGTACGAAGTGAGGCGCCACGGCTTGAGGAGGTCGCGACGGTCGTAATCGAAGAACACGGTGTCAAGCTTGTGCAGTTGCCCGTCCAACCAGAAGCAGTTCTCGGTAAAGCTGGTTTCGTTCACGCCGCATGACACGTTGAGGCCGACCACCCGCCCATCGGCCAACGACCCGGCCAGACAGCCCCAGTTCCAGAACGTGTGCCGGCGCATGTAGCCGGCGCTCCAATCGTGATGGCCACGGGCGCCGATGGCCGCGAGATCAAACGTACGTCCCGCGACCCGCAGTGACCCCGCCACCCGATGCCCGGCCGTCTTGCGCGCATACACCCAGCCCGCCGCCCCGGCCGGCGTGCAGATGCGCATCGGCTGGATGGCCGGCCCGGCCTCCGAGAAGACGGCATCGATGACGAATTCAGGCGCAAGCTCCACGCGCAAGCGGCGCTGGCCAGGCCCTCCGCCGGCGCTCATCTCAACGAAGGCACCGCCCGCGCGGAACACCGCGCTGCCGCTCTCGGGCCGCTGGTCGCAGCGGATGCCCAGCGCCAGCGGCCGGCGGAAGCGCCGCTCGTGCATGCACTTGGTCGAGGGCTCGTAGGCATACACGAACACGCTTCCGGCATACTGCACGTCGGCAATCGCACAGCCGAAGACGAGATCCTCACAGACCGCGCCGAGAAACTCGAATTGGTTGAAGGCGAAGTGGCGCCGCAGCCGCCCGACCCTGCGCCCGAACGGATCGGTCAACACGAAGTCGCGCTGGTTGACCTCGTCGATCGGGTTGCCAAAGATGCCGAAACGCACCTTGCCGGCCGCATCAATGAGACGGTTCATGTCGTGCTCCGGCACAACGACAGCTACTAGGCCGATGCCAGCTTGTCGTGGTGGTATGCCAGGTAGAGCGCCGTAGCGATCGAGCCGGTAAGAGCGACCGCCAGGTAAATCACGAGAAAGCTGAGCGGCGGCACTTCCGGGCCGGTTTGAAAGTACCAGAAGAGCACGAGGTTCGCGGGCACATAGAACGCGTACGCGATCGACAGCGGCGCCACCCACGGCCTGCGGTTCCACAGACCGTACGAGTACGCTCCGAGCACAACGCCCATCAGCGGCCCGAGAATCACGTTGGCGAGGACGCGCTCGAAGCGCACGCCGAAGATGACAATACCGAGCGTCTTGGGACCATACAGATGCTGCAGCGCCTTGGTGCAGTTGGAGAGGGCGAGGACACCGAACAGCACCGCCATGACCGTGAGGAAAAGCCCCCGCCTGCGTCCGTCACTCATCGCGCACCTCCCGTTGGTTTCCGCTTGGTCCAAACCCTCTATCGCACATCGTCGCCACAAGCGATCGCGCGTCGTTGCCTGGGGTTGCCTGGGTCCGAGCCGCAGCCTCGGCCACGGTGCGGCGATCCTTCCCCCCGGCCACGTTCAAGCTCCGGCCCCGCACGAGCCGTTGCGCCGGACGTCGAACTTCAGCCGTCGCCGAGGCCACCTTGTGAAGTGGCGAGCGGTTGGGCTAAGCTGCGGATGTACGTCAGAGCGCGCTCGTGCGCAAGAACTCACACGATGTGTGCGCCGAGACCTTCGGCGGCACGCACGGAAAGGACCGAGCGATGGCTGAAAGCGTGTACAAGATCATCGAGCTCGTCGGAACCAGCACCGAGTCGTGGGAGAAGGCGGCAACGGCCGCCGTCGCAAAGGCCAGCAAGTCGCTCAGGGATCTGCGCATTGCCGAGATCTCGGAGTTGGACTTGCAGATCGAAAAGGGGAAGGTGCGGGCGTATCGCGCCAAAGTGAAAGTGTCCTTCAAGTACGAGGACTGATGGTACCGTGCCCGCCGAGCCGCGAGGCGGCCCGAGCGCGCCGGTGACCTCTGACGAGCGGGTTTCCTCCGCCGGCTCCACACGGGCCCGGAAGTCCGACGATCGCGCCGTTTTCCACCAGGAAGCGGTTCACGTCGGCGCGCAACTGAACCTTGCCGCCGTGGGCCGCGAATGATTTCCGAAACGCCTCCGACACGCTGCACCCCGGCCGTCAGCCGATTGTGCCCGGCCGCGATGATGCTCGCGTCGTAATCGGCCACGTCCTACTCCTTATCCTTTCACCACAAGTGATAGTGCCCCGACTGATGCAGGGCTCAATAATCGGCGGCAAGCTACCGCAGCGCAAGTAAGCGGTCGAACGCGCAGCCCCCCCAACTCCGCGGCGGGTGCGCGACAAATTTGTGGGTAACGTGGTTCGGTGTTATGGCCGTCATTCCCGCGAAAGCGGGAATCCAGTTTGGCGTTTGGCGCTATGGACAAGCAGTTCTGCGTTTACATCCTGGCCAGCAAACGGAACGGCA
>JACQVA010000129.1 GCA_016210005.1 Deltaproteobacteria bacterium
ACTATGCGGCGCGGCAAACGTTACGAACGGAGGTCCTGAGCGACTCGAGCGCCATGGAGATCGCGTCATTCCAGAGGTCGCTCAGAGCGACCGCTCGGAGCGACAGGATGTGCTGAGCCGTCTGCTCCTTCCAGCGCGAGCCGGACCTCCTCATGCGCACTTGGATGAGGGATTTGCAGGTCGCCTCCACGTTGCCGCTTCCGATCGGGAACCCAGCCCTCCTCGCTCGACGATAGTCCATCCGGTGGCCTTGGTTCTCGAGGTAGGTGATCGCGGCGTGGACCGGGGCTTCGCCACCGATCCGAACCCACTCCTTCTCGGAGGCGCGGAGCTCCGCCAGGATCGATGCGTGAGCAGAGCTGCTCGTGAGGAGGAACTTCTTCCAGCGAGCCAGAATGGCCTTCCTCTCCGCCTCGGGGAACATCGCTCTCGCGGCGGCGGCGAGCTTCTCGACTACGTGCCAGTAGTCGATGAGACTCGTCACTTCAACGCCCTGCCACTCCCGGTTGATGTAGGTGCCCAGGATGTTCTGGACATCCTCGGAACCGTCCGTGAGGAGAGAGAGCTTCAGGCGGGGGTTCCTGAGCAGGAGCGATGCGACGTTTCGAGCGAGAAGATCGGAGATGGACTCCACGTCGGTCCCGGGCGTCCAGCCGAAGCGTTCGGTGTAGAGCGCCTTCCCCTTCGAGTCGTGCAGAGTGACCGTGGCGCAGTAGGCCATCCTCCAGGCCCGCGAGATGGGGTTCTTCGGCGCGTTCTTTCGCGGCCTTCCCTTCGGTCTTGGGCGAGGCTCCTCCATCGCGAGCGCCGCTCGGTCGACCGACACGCTGATGCCCGCGGTCCCCTCCGGGATCTGAACCTCCTCGATCAGCCTGTCCTCGATGTCGGCACTCTGGGCGACGAACAGCGTGCCGACCGCGTGCGCGATCCGCTCCATGCTCGTTCTGGAGTAGGGGAGGCGGCCCATCTCCTGCGCGGTGACTTCCGCCTCCCTCGAGGTCCCCTGCTGGACCAAGTGAGCGATGCTCTTGGCGGTGCCCGGGAGCCAGTGCTCCTGGACCGCCCCGATCCGGAGTGCGACGGGATCGAACGTCGGGCCGTTCCTCACCCCAACCTCCCGGAACAGCTTTCGGGGCACCGGCGTCGGACCGCTCTTGGTGAAGAAGTCGGCGGTGAACGTGCCCACGCTGGCGCACAGCTTTCCTCGAATGCTCACCCGGTTGGCATCACTCGCCAGGGATCTCAGGGTGGCACCATGTGCCTCGCACTCGATCCTCGCCGAGAGCTCACCGTACTGCTTCTCGACACGCTCGTAGTCGACCGCTCCGCCCCCCTTCGAGTGATCCGCCCGCACCTTCTTAACCTCGCTGAGGAACGCTTGGACCGCGTCGGCCATCCCCTTGAGGTCAGAGGGGAACTCGATGATGATGGTCTCGCCGTTGTTGGTCATGGGTGGCTACCTCCCTAGTCCGGTGGTTGCCACCCATTACTACATATTGTGGGCAAAAAAGCTAGCGATCCTAAGTCTAGTGCTCACAAGTAGATCCAGTCCCCATTGCGGCCCTGCTGGCGCAGCGTTGCCCTCGCGGTCATGATCCGTTCGACAAAGCGGCTGCCCGCCGCACTCCAGGTGCCGAAACTCCCCTTCCTCCAGAGGACGGCATGGGGCGGTGCTCGCTCAGCGGCATAATGCCGCGTCCCGGACCATGCCGCGTCGGAGCGAGCACTCGAAGGAGTGCCGCTGACTCCCGTGCCCTACGCCGACTCCATGTCGGCATAGTCAGAGTCCCTTAAGAAATGCGAGGAGGCCGTCCGGCGGCTGGAACCGCCTCGGCGTGGCGCTGGAGGGATCAGCATGGCCGAGGGCTGGCTCTTTCATGCGCATGTCGGCATGAATGTACCCTCCGAGCCGCCCTCCGTCGGCTCATCCAACTGCACGGCCTCCAACCCGCTCTCGACCTCGCGCGTGGTGTGATCCAGGGCTTCGTCCACTCGCCGCCTCCGGATG
>JACQVA010000130.1 GCA_016210005.1 Deltaproteobacteria bacterium
CACCCCGCTGATCCGTCGCTCCGTCTCGGTGGCCCGGTCGCAACCGATCGCCCCGGAAAAATCGAGCTATGCATGCTCACCGGAAGGACACGGCACAGCCGGCTCTCACCCTCTGATCCGTCGCTGCTTCTCGGTGGCCCGGTCGCAACCGACCGCCCCGGAAAAATCGAGCTATGCACGCTCACCGGAAGGACACAGCGAATGTGTAGCGGAATTCGCGAAAGCGTAGCGGCTTATCTAGAGCAGGGGTCTGTGCGAGTGTGACGGATGCCGATGATGACGGTGACCTGGTCGACTCAGAAGAGCTGGGATCACTTTGTGGTCTCAAGCTGCCGCACGGGCCAGCGCGATATCGCCGGCCAAATGGATGCGGTCATACGCTGCCACGGGCCGTTGGTTCTGGCCAGCGCCGACCAACTCGATCAGGCCCACCCGCTCCAACGCGCGGACATCGGCGGCAACGGCTTTCAGGCTGCGCCTCGCGAGGCGTGCGAGGTCGGCGGTGGAGCGCGGTGGTTGCTGGCAAATCAACCGGAGCAAGGCGAGGCGCTGCTCCGTCAGCATCTTGGCTGCCGCTGCGAGGTTGGCGAACCAGATCTCACGCCGATGTCGCACGCGCCCGGCTCTGGCGAGCGTGGCGATGTCCTCCTTGAATTCGCGGCGTGCTTGCTCCACCGGCCCCACACGGATGACGACGGTACGGCTCACGGCTTCTCCTCTCGTCTCAAGTGCTCGACGTCTCGCGCAAAGTCGGCGAGCAACTGGTCAACGGTCGTGAAGGCATACGGCTCTTCGGTGTGGCGGTAGTGGCGATGTGCGCTTTTCCCAAAATGCCAATCATAGCCTGCGCGCCGCTCTCCTCGCCGGTTCAGGAGCGAGAGCCGCGCCCGGTATCCGCAGCTCAAGCACCCCCGGCCTCTGCCTCTCGTGCCGTCGGTGGGCTGGAAAGGGCAGCTCACTCCGAGGCGAGCCCGTCGATGACCTCGTCGAGCCCTTGGGTATGGGCATGCAGATGAAGGACGATGGCGCTCAGCTCGCCGAGAATGTCGTTGCAATCGCGGCGCAGCGCGCGCGCTTTGGCGAGGCGCTGCAGCAGCAGGAGCACCTGCGCGCACTCCTCACCGAGCTCAGCCAATTCCCCTTCGACCGGATCGGTTTCACGAATCTTTGCGGGTGCCGTTCTCTTCATTCCTGCCGTTACCGCACCTCAACGCCGTCCCCGTCGGCGCGTGCGGTGATAGCGCGGATGGCGGCAGAGAGGAAATCGCTGGCGTCGAGGATCTCCAACAAGACGGGCCGGCCATCGGCGGTAAGGTGGGCGATCACCGGCCCCATCTCTTCGGCATGGTCGATAACGTCCCCGGCGGTGCCCTGGTCGATGGTCAGGATGTCTTCGTCTTTATCGTATCGGAGTTTCATACCGGCTCCTTCGCGCGGGGTAGAACGTCACGATCTCAAATGCATCCGGTACATCACGGTAGACGACTCGGAGTACCAGACGGCCCGTAAATCCCCGTGTCGCAACCAGGCGCCCCTTGCTGCCCGATTCGACGCGGTCCGGAGAGCGTACGGCGGCTTCCACCTGTTCGCGCGTAACGATGACGTCGTACTGCCGCAGATCATCGAATTTTCCCACGGCGTGCGGACCAAACCGCACCGGCTTCATGATGACACCGTATCACGCCGGTCGCCAGCGGCTCAAACGGCACGGCACGTGGCGTGCCCGCTTTGGGAGCGGGGTCCGAGAGCTCAGCATGACCACAGGACGATGAGCCCGTTGAACGCGCTCCGCACCATCATGAATACCGCCGATCACCCAAGGCTTCCTCTCCCGCAACACTGGCGGGAGAGGATTGAGGTAAGGGAACCGTTTCCGGGTCCTCGGGGAATCGGGCTGCGGCGGGGAGGAACGGCCATTTGGAGTGCGGGAGCCCTTCGGCGATGCTTAGCGCGGGCTGACGCCCGCAACCCAGAGCTCGACAGGGGTATTCCGTCATACCCGCAATCTTTAGAGCCTGCCCCCGCGAAGGCGTAGGGCGGGCATCCATGGGCGGTGGGGCTCCGGATGGATTCCCGCCTTCGCGGGAATGACGGAGGGAAATCTGCGCCCCACGCCAAGACTTTCGGCCATAGTTCAGGACATGCATGCTCCCGCTTTGGGGGAGGCCGGGTGGGAGAGTTGCGCATGATCAGAGGAGTGTCCGTCGGAAGCACTCAGAGATCGAAGGTCGCGCGCAGCGCCGCCTTCACGCGGTCACGGACGTTGGTGGGAAGGCGCCCGAGGCGCTGCACCAGCCGGCGGCGGTCAATGGCGCGAACTTGGTCCGTGAGAATGCTTGAGTCGGTGGCAAGACCGCCGGTTCCGGCCGGGATGATGAGGTGGCTCGGTGATGCACGGCGCACGTTGCTGGTCACCGGCGCGATCACCACCACCTGAGCGTAGGTGTTTATGGTGTCGTTGGAGACGATGACTACCGGACGAGTCTTACGGATTTCGCCGCCGACCGTTGGGTCGAGCTGGGCGATGAACACGTCGCCCAGGCGCAGTCGTCCTCGGGGCATCGATCCTCTCGCTCACCTCGTTGTCCGCCGCGGAGAAGTCGGCCTCGATCTCCAATTGCTCGCGGCGGACCTCTGCAGCCGCGGTGCGATAGTAAGCCGCATACGCCGAGGCGGTGCGGCCGCGATCGATCACGAGAGACAGCCGTCCGGTGCCGGCCAAGACCGCGACGCGGTCTCCCGGTTGCAACTCTGCGGCGCGCAGCACCTTCACGGGCAGGCGGACAGTACCACCGGGTTGGATTCGTACGTGAGTCACGCGCCTGACGGTAGTGAGTTAATTCGGGCGATGCAAGGGCCGACTACCGCAAGGGGGACACGAAGCCCGGCGGCGGATGCCCTGCCGATTTGGAGTGCGGGAGCCCCGCTCCCGCTTTGGCGGAGGCGGGGGCAGGTCCGACTCGGCTGGTAGCTCGAACCGTAGCGGGCTCTTGGAGAGTGCAGCGACCTGATCATGCAGGAGGGGCAGATGCTCATGAGAGTTGGGCGAAGTGATCCGAGATTTAGCCTTGATCGGACAGAATACGTTCACCACGAAGGGCACGAAGGACGGCAATGAGAGATCGGCGGATCCGTCTGGAGCCAATTTCATCCGGCGTGGAGTTGTCGCTCCGATCAGCAGAAGACGCTCTGATCTTCTCTCTTCGTGCTCTTCGTGAACTTCGTGGTGAGGGGTTTTGTCTCATCAGAGTTGGCTTGACGTGCTTCATGGCGGGGCGTTCGCATCGACTCGTGGCCAGTCCGGTCTCGTCGGCGGTGCGCTGCTCACGACCGTGCTCGCCCTCGCGGGCACGTGCGCCGGCATGGAGGGCGCCGCTTCGTCGGCGCCGCGGGGCTGCGGCGGGGGCGACGGACCTTTCAAGTGCGGGAGGCTCGCTCCCGCTTTGGCGAACCGGGCCAGTGGATGGAGTTCCCAGGCGGCCCACGCAAAATCTATTTGACAGCGCTCCTTGCCTGCGAATTCTAGCGTTGACACGGTAGCCCTGTTGGGTCTATTGGCGTCACTGCTCGTGAGGGAGCGGGGCGGTCTGCTGGCTTCAGCGTACCAACCCATCACCGTAGATCGTAGATCACTGTAGGGGGAGTTAGTGATTGGATTTCGGCCTTGGGGCCTCCAGGCAAGCGGCCTTCCGGCCGTGGGTGGCGCGGAAGTGTAGCGGAATTCACGAAACCGTGGCGGCTTATCCAGAGCAGAGGTCTGTGCGAGTGAGACGGATGCCAAGGAACGCGATGCGGCTCAATGGCGGAAGAAGGCGAAGATGACGACCGAGATGAAGGCGAGCTGGTCTAGTCAGAAGAGCTTGGGGCACCCGATGGTCTCACGCTGCCGCCCGGGCCAGCGCGATATCGCCGGCCAAATGGATCCGATCATACGCTGCCACGGGCCGTTGGTTCTGGCCGGCGCCGACCAACTCGATCAGGCCCACCCGCTCCAACGCGCGGACATCGGCGGCAACGGCTTTCAGGCTGCGCCTCGCGACGCGCGCGAGGTCGGCGGTCGAACGCGGTGGTTGCTGGCAAATCAACCGGAGCAAGGCGAGGCGCTGCTCCGTCAGCATCTTGGCTGCCGCCGTGAGGTTGGCGAACCAGATCTCACGCCGATGCCGCACGCGCCCGGCTCTGGCGAGCGTGGCGATGTCCTCCTTGAATTCGCGGCGTGCTTGCTCCACCGGCCCCACGCGGATGACGACGGTACGGCTCACGGCTTCTCCTCTCGTCTCAAGTGCTCGACATCTCGCGCAAACGGCGAGCAACTGGTCAACGGTCGTGAAGGCATACGGCTCTTCGGTGTGGCGGTAGTGGCGATGTGCGCTTTTCCCAAAATGCCAATCATAGCCCGCGCGCCGCTCTCCTCGCCGGTTCAGGAGCGAGAGCCGCGCCCGGTATCCGCCTGTTGGCAATCGCCAGATGATGTGCACCTCTCGCCATCCATCCGGGTGCAAGAAGTCTACGCGCCGCACCTCCTGCGCCCTGGGCATCGACGCCATCGTGCCACAGCTAACAGCACCAGCTCAAGCGAGCCCGGCCTCTGCGGCCTCTACCTCTCACGGCGGCGGGCGATTTCGGCGAAGACGGCGTCAAGCGAGGCATCATCCCGCCACGAGCCGGCGGTCGTGAAGACGGCTTGCCGCCGTTCGTCGGCTGTAAGTCGTCTGGATTCGAGGCGCACGGTCACCGCCGCACCATCAGGGACCGGTGCATCGGCGTCCAGATCAATCCGCCGGCCATGGACGATACCGCTCAACGTGATGGTCATGGGACGCCTCCTCAACGCGCTGGGTCCGTCAATTCTGTCTTTGGCCAAGCGCGGCGCAACCGCCCCGAGGCCTTTGCGCAGCCGCTCATCGGTCGAGACAGTGCGGTTCACGTTTTTCCGCCCGATGAGGCCGAGAGAGGGTATGCAGGGCCGCTCCGGCTGTCAACACAAGCGCTTGCAGGCGCACGAGGGCGCCGTTTCATCGGCGCCGCGGGGCTGCGGCGGGGGCAAGGGTCTTTGGAGTGCGGGAGTTGCTCCCGCTTTCGGGAGCGGGGTGGGAGAGCTCAGCATGACCACAGGACGATCAGCCCGTTGAAGGCGCGACGCACCATCATGAATACCGCCGATCACCCAAGGTTTCCTCTCCCGCAACGCTGGCGGGAGAGGATTGAGGTGAGGGAACCGTTTCCGCGGGCGGCCTTGTGCCACAAGGCCGCGCGGGCCTGCCGGCCCGCTGTCGACTCGGCTGGCCACTCGTCCGAGTTCGAAGCCATAGCGGGCGCTTGGAGAATGTAGCGACTTGATGACGCAGGAGGGGCAGATGCTCATGAGAGTTGGGTCATGGATACTCGGCTTGGGTGGACATTGGAGCCGACGCCAGACCGGTCCGAATGGGCCGCTCGGGGCGGCCATAGTGCTGGCGGTGCTTGCCAACGCTGGCTCTGCATTCGGCCGACGTTCTTCGAGCCTGTGCAGTCGATGCAGTTGTCGGGCGGCAACCCGTACGCTGCGTGCAACGGGACGGCATCTCGTAGGGGAGGAGATGCGGAAACGTGCGGGAGTGCTCATGGTGAGCCTGTACGGTTTCCTAGCCCCGCAGCAGAAGGAGCGCGGCCCACTTGGCCTCTCCAGGCTCTGATCCTGCCCGAGAAGTGTTCGCTGGACACGGTGACGTGAGATGTTAGGGTCCTTCAGCAAGCTTGGCAAAGAC